>NZ_JAIFKJ010000446.1 GCF_019695415.1 Thiohalocapsa sp. | reverse complement strand
TTAGGGCTTGACCGTGGTGAGCCCGACACTCACCCAATCCTGCATGCCGCCGCGGTACCACTTCAGCTTGTGCACCGGGTAGCCCATGTTCGCAAGCGTTTGCAGGTTGGCGGTGGACTGCGGGCACCAGATGCCGTTGCAGAACAGTATCAGCGTCTTGGCGTTACCGAAGTCCCACTTGTCGTTCTGGGCATCGTAGTCCGCGCCGAACTGGTCGGCGAGGATCTGCACCAGCGTGTCCGCTTCTGCCGGGGTCTCGAAGGTGCCCTCCACGTCCGTGTTGATCTTGTTCCAAGGGATGTTGACGGCGCCTGGGATGGTGCCGCGCATGACCCAGTCGGGGGTGCGGGAGTCGATCAGCATGATGCTGTCGTCACCGGCCGACATGCGCTTCAGGTAGCTCAGCACCTCCAGCTCGCCGACGGTGTCGACCCCGGGCACGGCCTCGATGGGCTGCACGCAGAAGGGCGGACAGCCGCGCTCGGTCTTCTGGAACATCTCAGGCAGCTTGGCGTCGAGGTCGTGGCCGCGCTTGACCACGATGGTCTCGCCGTCGTGCTTGACCTCGACGGACTCGACGCCGGGGGCGATCATGTTGTCCGCGGCCCAGGCAAGGCCTGCGACCAGCAGGCCGCAGGCGGCCGCGCCCAAGCGCAGCGCGGCGAGTTGGTGGACGGGGCGGTTGGTGGCGGTCGTCATTGGTATCTGTCTCCTCTCGCGGGCAAATGGATAGAGTTGCCGGGTATCCGCAGCGCAGTCGTCACTCCTTGACGGCCTCGATCATGTACTCGGGGAAGCCCGCGTCTTTCTCCGCCATGGCCTGCTCGTAGCCGCGCTCCGCCTGGAACTTGGCGGCGGCGGCCGCTTTGATGGCCTCGTCGAACTCGCCGGCGCCCGCGAGCGTCTGCGCGTTCTTGATCATCTTTGCCGTGTCGCGCCACTCACCGCCGACGGAGGCGGCCTTCTTGCGAGCCTCTTCCGCTGCGGCGATCAGCGACTCCGCCTGGGCGGCCTTGTCGCCTTCTTCTGCGGTGGCCTCGCCCGTGGCGACCTTGATCGCGAATTCCGACTGCCGGACCGCCCAGTAGGCGATCATCCTGGCCTTGGTGTACTGACGCGAGGGCAGCAGGGACTTGGCTTCGTCGATCATTTCCTGCGCCTGGCTGTCCTCGGCGCCGGCGTCCACTGCCTTCTGGTGCATGGTCTCTGCCTCGGCGATGGCAGCTTCGGCTTCGTCGCGTGTGGTGGCCCAAGCGCTGGTGAGCGGTATCGCAAGCAGTAGAACCGTCAGGATCAGGTCTGTGGCTAGCCTGGTCATTCTCATTGAGTGAAAACTCCTCTCGTGCGGTTTGAGCCCGAGCCGCGCCGCCGCCCCGTGGGGGCGCAGCAGCTCGGCCGACGGGCTCAGGCGGGTGGCTCGTTATTTGCGCGCGCCGGGGCCGTTCAGCTCCAGGCCGTTGTTCATGTAGGTCATGAAGTACTCAAGGTTGCGATACTCTTCGCCCTGGGCCTCGAAGGGCTTGGCGCGCACCTGCTTGTTGCAGCCGGAGAAGCGCCGATGCAGCGTGCCCATCTCGCCCCACTTGGACCGGTATACCGGGAAGTGCGTGGTGTGGCCGAGCGCGGGGCTTAGGATCTCCGTGCGCAGTGTGGTGCCGGAGCTGCTGATGTGGCAGCTGGCGCAGGCAAAGTTGAGCTGGCCGCGGCGGGCGAAGTAGAACTGCTTGCCCTGCTCGTAGGCCTCCAGCGCGCGGGGGTCGTCCTCAGGGATTTCGACATCGACCACCTGCCCGCGTGACTCATAAGTCATGTAGGCCAAGATGTCGGCGATGGGGCCCTTCTTGTACTTGAGCGGATCTTCGCCGTTGGCCTCGCGGCAGTTGTTGATGGCCAGCGGCAGGGTCATGACCATGCCCTTCTCTTTGTCCCAGTAGGGATACTTGCCGGCGACCCCGGGTCCGTCGGGGAAGCAGTCCTTGTAGGTCTTGCCGTTGGCGAAGGGTGTGTTCCACATCTCCTCGCCGTCGGAAATCGCGGCCTCGTAGGGCGGGAACTCCTCGATGGCCTCCCAGTTCTCGCGACCGACGGGGTCGATGGAGTAGACGCCGTTGACGAAGTCCGCCTTCTCGACCTGCGGGAAGCGTTGCTCGAAGTATGTTTGCCAGAGCTCGCGGTCTTCCTCCGGGCTGGCAAAGAGCGGCGTGGCCAGCAAGCCGCCGATGCAGGCGGCGGTGATGGTGGTAGTGGTCTTGTTCATGTTGCTGCTGTCTCCGATGCGAAGTTCACAGGGTCATCGCGTACTCGGGTCCCGGCTCGGACCTTAGGGCCGCGGCTGAAGGCGGCCCGCCGAGGTGCCGCCGAGCCGGCGGTGTCAGGCCGGTCAGGCCGTCACAGGGACCAGATGTACTCGACGACGTCGATGAACTCCTTGTCGCTCAGGATGCCGTGCTTGCCGAAGGGCGGCATCACGACCTCGGGGTTCTTGATGGTTGGATCCCAAATCTGTTCGGCCAAATCCACTTTGCTGGGGTAGCGGGTCTGCATGGCCACCAGGGCAGGGCCGATGGCCCCTGGCGATTCGCCATCGGGCATGACGTGACAGGCGATGCAGTTGCCGCGGGAGCGGTCGAGGGCAACTTCCTTGCCGGCTTCCACATTGCCGTTCAGGTCCATCTCGGGCATTTCGGCCTGGACGCCGGCTGCGGTCAAGGTCAGGAGTGCCGCCGCCGAAACGGCGAACAGCGGCAGTTTGAAGGGCATGGCATACCTCCTGGGGGATTGTTTGGATTGTGGCTCGTTCGAATGCGCACCGTCGTTGCGACAGCGTCGCCTTGCTCGCCTGGCTCTTGTCGTGCGACGTCGGCCGTTAAGCCGAGTCGGGCGCAGCGTTTTGATTGTTATCGTTGGCCCTAAGGGACAGCGGCGGGCGAGCGGCTCTTCAAGGGCCGCGGCTGTTTATCGTGTAACCCGCTCTGCCCTGGGGATGGTGCCCCCACCTTAGACAAAACGCAAGGTTTGGCAGAAAAAGCGCAAGGTTTGGCGTCGCCGGCGCTGCATTCGTCGTGGTAAGACGCCATCTGTCTGGATGGATTCCAATGATTGTGCCATCGGCTTGCACCAAATCGGCGCATGCCGCCTGGTGCGTCCGGAGGCGTCCGCAGCAGGTCGGTGAGTTTCCTCGCAAGTGCTCAGCCCTCCTGGGCGCTCTTCGCCCGGTCTGGGTAGAGCATCAGCATCATGCGCATCAGCTCGGACAGCGAGCGGGCCTCCAGCTTCTCCATCACCTTGGCGCGATGCGCCTCAACGGTGGATTGGCTGATACCGAGATCTGCCGCAATCACCTTGTTGCGCTTGCCGGCGAGGATCTGATCCAGCACCTCCCGCTCGCGCTTGGTGAGCCGTTGCACCCGGTCCTGTATTTGGGCCACTTCAAGCGCATGGCCGCGCTGCTCGGCGTCGACTTCCAGGGCACGGTGCACCGCGTCCAGTAGGGCCTGGTCGTTGAAAGGCTTTTCGATGAAGTCGACAGCGCCGTTCTTCACCGCGCGTACCGCCATCGGCACGTCGCCGTGGCCGGTGATGATGATGATGGGTGGGTGCAAGGCCTCTTCTGACAGACGCTCCTGCAATTCGAGCCCGCTCATGTGGCGCATGCGGACATCGAGCACTAGGCAGCCTGGGCGCTCCGGGTCGAAACAGTTCAGAAATGCCCATGCCGAGTCGAAGGTCTCGGCGGCGAGGCCCACGGAATCCATCAGCAGGCCGATGGCTTCGCGGACTTCGTCGTCGTCATCGACAATGAACACGGTTGGGTCTTTGCTCATGCGTGCTCTCCGGCATGGTCGGTTTCACTGCCGCCGGATTGTAACGGCGCGGCGGCGGGAGTCACCCTGTTGCGCTTGTCCACATAGGGCAGACTGAAGAAAAAGGTGGCACCAATGCCCGGCGTGGAATCCACCCACAGGCGCCCGCCGTGGGCCTCGACGATGCCATGGCTGATGGAGAGCCCGACGCCAAGTCCTTGGGGCTTGGTGGTGACGAAGGGCTCGAAAAGATGCTCTGGCGAGCCTTTACCAAGCCCGGGGCCGGTGTCCACCACTCGGATTTCCACTACGTCGCCGTTGCGCCGGGCCAGCAGCAGCACGCGCCGCTCCCGGGGCTGGTCTTGCATGGCCTCGACGGCGTTGCGCACCAGGTTCAGCAGCACCTGTTCGATTTGGGTGCGCTGGGCCATGACGGTATCGGCGCCGAAGCCAATCTGCCGGTGCAGCGCGACGCCGGCGCGTCGGGCGTCCTGACGCATCAGCACCAGCACGGTCTCGAACATGTCTGCGACGGCCACGGGGGCCATCTCAGGCTCCTCCTTGCGCACAAAGCGGCGGATATGGCGGATGACTTCGCCGGCGCGCTCGGCCTGCTCGGCGATCTTGGTCATAACGTCTTTGCAGGTGTCGGAATCAGCACGCCCAGCGCTGATCATGCGTACACAGGCGCGGGCATTGGTGGTGATGGCAGTGAGTGGCTGGTTCAGCTCGTGGGCGATGCCCGAGGCCATCTCACCCATGGTGGACAGGCGTGTGAAATGCGCCTGCTCGGCCTCCTGGCGGCGGAAGCGCTCGGCGGCCTCGCGGCGCTCGGTGATGTCGCGGCAGACGACGACGGTGCCAATGGTGTGGCCCTGCTCGTCGCGGATGGGTGTGGCGCTGTACTCCACCGGAAAGCTGCTGCCATCGCGCCGCCAGACGATGTCGTCGTCGACGAAGCGCGACTGATCGTCGCCGAAGGTGGCGCAGACAGGGCACTCGGCGCGGGGGTGAGGCTCGCCATCGGCACGGGTGTGGTGCAGGATCTCGTGGGTCTCGTTGCCGATGAGCTCTTCGGCACGCCAGCCCGTCATGCGCTCCATGGCCTTGTTGACGAAGGTGGTGCAGCCGATGAGATCGACACCGTAGATGCCCTCCGCGACAGAGTCCAGGATGAGCTGGTGGCGCCGCTCCAACCGCGAGTTGGCCCGGCTTAGGCGCTGATTCAGCTGCAGTACACGGCTGGTGAGCAGGGCCATGGTGAGCAGCGCCAGGCTGCCGATGACCACCGCGAGCCAGTATTTGGCCACCGCGTCCGCGAGGGTGAAGGGAGCCTCGTCGGCGTAGGGCGGGAGGTGCAGCTCCCGCAGCAGCTCATGCACCGGCTGGTAGTCCAGCGGCACGCTCCAGCCGGCATAATTGCCGGCGCGGGCGGCCGGGCCGTCCGCCGGCATCTGCAGCAGCGCCACGGCGACGGCTTGTGCCAAGTCTATGGGCGTGCCGGCGAGCTTGCTGAAGGGCCACTCCGGATACAGAGATGTGCTGTGCAGGGGCGTGAAGCCCGGCGTGTCGCGGGCGCCGAGCACCTTGAAATCGTCGAGGTGGATGGTGCCGGCGGCGGCCATTTGCTCCAGCACCTCGGTGCGCACGCTGCCGGCGTCCACCTGGCCCTTCTGGACCGCCAGGACCACGGCGTCGTGGATGCCACCGAAGGCGACGCTGTCCAGGTCGTCGCTCATATCCAGACCGTGGTGGAGGAGCTCGCGCTTGGCCATCTCGAAGCCGCCGAGGGACGTAGGATCAACGGCCATGAAGCGCTTGCCGGCTAGGTCTTCGATCCGGGTGATGTCGTCACGGTCCTTGCGGGTAAAGAGAACGCCGCCGAAGACATTGCGCGCTTCTGCGCCGCTGCCGTTGCGCAGGGTCGCGATGCGGGACACGCCGTAAGCCGTCTCCAGCGCGACATAGATGGACGGGTTCACCAAAACGAAATCCACACGTCCTGCTGCCACCGCAGGCGCTACGGCGGCGAAGTCGAGTGGAGCGACATCGAATTGGTAGCCCGGCACTTGCGCCGAGAGATAGTCCGCCGTCGGCTGCCAGGTGCTGCGGGTGCGTGCGTCACCCCGATGGCTCAGCACGCCGATCAGCACCTGACGCTCTTCAGCATCCGTGGCGGCGGGGCCGGCCGCGCGCACGCACCCTGGCGGTGCGGCAGCCATGAGCAGTGCGAGCAGCAGGAGCAGTGCGGGCATCGGGTGGGCTGCTGGGAAGTCAGGCCGGCGGTCGGGCAGGCCGGGGGTCGTTCGCGGCGTCGGGGCCGCCCGATGTTGGCAATGCCGGCACCTGCGCATGCATACTATTGCGGCCTTCGATCCCATCCGGATCTGCACGGCGGCGGGCCGTCTTCCGCCACCCGCGACGGCGTCAGCCGCAGACCGCGGGCGTTTCGGATATCGGGGTCAGCCCCAGCCGCCCTAAGTAAAAACCAGAGGAGATCATAACCGAATGTCCATTTCTCGACGTGAATTCGTGCGCCTGATGGGACTCGCCGGTGCGGCCGGCATGCTGCCTCGCTCCGTGTTCGCTCAGGCGAAGCAGCCGAGCGACCTCTACGAAGTGCCCAAGTTCGGCAACGTGACCTTGCTGCACATGACGGACTGCCACGCCCAGCTGAACCCCATCTATTTCCGTGAGCCGAACGTCAACATCGGTATTGGCCCCGCCTACGGAAAGGCGCCGCACCTGGTGGGTAAGGCGTTGCTGGAGCACTTCGGCATCGAGCCGGGCGGCATCGAGGCGCACGCATTCTCGTACCTGAATTTCGGCGAGGCCGCCGAGCAGTACGGCGCCGTCGGCGGCTTCGCACATCTTAAGACGCTGGTGGACCGCATCCGCGCCGACCGCGGCGACGGCAACAGCCTGCTGATGGACGGCGGCGACACCTGGCAGGGCTCGGGCACCGCCTATTGGACCCGCGGCATGGATATGGTGGGCGCCTGCAATCGGCTGGGCGTGGACGTGATGACCGGCCACTGGGAGTTCACCTACCTGGACGAGGAGGTCATCAAGAACATCGGCGCCTTCAACGGCGACTTCGTGGCGCAGAACGTCAAGGTGCGCGAAGAGGCCCTGTTCGACTACAAGTTCGCGGACTTCGGCGGCTTCCAGGAGGACGCCGGCCTCGCCTTCAACCCCTACACCATCAAAGAGGTCGGCGGTGCGCGCATCGCCATCATCGGCCAGGCCTTCCCGTACACCCCCATCGCCAACCCACAGCGCTTCATCCCGGACTGGACCTTCGGCATCCAGGACGCGCGCATGCAGGAGTTCGTGGACAAGGTGCGCGCCGAGGAGGAGCCGGACCTGGTGGTGGTCATCTCCCACAACGGCATGGACGTGGACCTCAAGATGGCCAGCAAGGTCACGGGCATCGACGTCATCTTCGGCGGCCACACCCACGACGGCATGCCGGCGCCCTCCATCGTCGAGAACGCCTCCGGCAAGACCCTGGTCACCAACGCCGGCTCCAACGGCAAGTTCCTGGGTGTCATGGACCTGGACGTGAAGGACGGCAAGCTGCGCGACTACCGCTACCGGCTGCTGCCCGTGTTCTCGAATCTGCTGCCGGCGGATGAGGACATGGCCAAGTACATCGAGGAGACCCGCGCGCCCTACCTCGACAAGCTCACCGAGGAACTGGCGACGGCTGAGGAGGTCCTCTACCGCCGCGGCAACTTCAACGGCACCTTCGACCAGGTCATCTGCGACGCCCTGCGCAAGGTCAACGACGCCCAGATCAGCCTCTCGCCCGGCTTCCGCTGGGGCACCACGGTGCTGCCGGGGCAGAAGATCACCATGGACAACGTCATGGACCAGACCTGCATCACCTACCCCGAGACCTACCGCCGGGAGATGAAGGGCAGCGAGATCAAGGCCATCCTGGAGGACGTCTGCGACAACCTCTTCAACCCGGACCCCTATGTCCAGCAGGGCGGCGACATGGTGCGCGTCGGCGGGCTCGACTATGTCTGCGACCCGTCCGCCGGCATGGGCGAGCGCATCAGCGACATGCAGCTTGACGACGGCACCAAGATCGAAGCGGATAAGACCTACGTCGTCGCCGGCTGGGCCACGGTCGGCAGCCAATCCCCGGGCGAGCCCATCTGGGAGACCGTCGCCACCTACCGGCGCGACGTCAAGACGGTCAAGATCGAGAAGCTCAACACGCCCAAGCTCAAGAATGTCGAGGGCAATCCCGGCATCGCCGACTACGCGGGCGAGATCCTGAGCTGATCCTAACCCCGATTCGGACCCCCGATTCGGACCCCAAGTCGGCCGCCCCGGCCGGCCGCCCCTGCGCACCCTCCGCCCAGGAGCGTGCGGGGGCCTGGGTCTGTGGCCACCTGCCGACTCCGTCCCGCTCATCCCGCGGGCGAGCTCACACACGGTCCGCGCAAGTCGGCCACACCCACCTTCGCA
>NZ_JAIFKJ010000021.1 GCF_019695415.1 Thiohalocapsa sp. | reverse complement strand
AGGAGCAGGAGCACCACGAAAAGGCCTAACACATTTATCGCGACGAATAGGCGGCTCGACCCAATACCAGCGGGCCAAAGTAAAAGTACGCGGCAATCGCGCCCTTTCTTGTGCGGCTTCAGGCTGATCGCCGTCACCGCCTCAATAGAGTCCGAGGGCGGCGGAACACCGCCCCCGGATAACCCCATTACATCGCGGCCTGCCGGCCTGCTTCGAGCCAACCGTCGACCAGATCCTGATTATTCGCGATCCACTCGGACGCATGGCGCTGGATGTCCTCCGGGGAATCCTCGCCCTCATTCATCTTCGCGTTCTGAGCAAAGATGTCATCGAGCGGGATGCGGGCTTCTTCCAGCACAGCCCGGATAGCCGGGTTCTCGTTGAGGAAGTCGTTGTTGGCCACCGGACGGATGTCGTTGGCCTGCCAACCCAGCGCGCACGGATCGTTCACGCAGCCCTCAACGCCAGCAACCGTGGTGTCCTCGGTCGCGTTCGGCATTTCGATCCAGACCACGTCCTCACCCGGCTGCAGGATGCCGACCGTCCAGTTCGGCGTCCAGGTGTAGAACAGGATCGGATCGCCCTGACGGTAGCGGCCGAGCGCGTCCGCCATCGAGGCGGAATAGCCAGCCTTGATCGGGTTGATGTGGTCCCGAAGCTCAAGCTCATCGAGGTCCTTGGAGATTTTCTCCTCGCAGCCCCAGCCCGGCGGGCATGCAACTAGGTCAGCCTTGCCGTCGCCATTGGCGTCGAAGGCTTCCTTGATCTCGGGCTTCTTGAAGTCCTCGATGCTGGTGATGCCGTACTCTTCGGCGGACTTCTTGTCTACCAGATAGCCCTGAAGCGCGCCGCCTTCCGCGACAAAGCCAACGATCGAGGCGCCTTCCTCGAAGGCATCGCGATAGGTGTCGTGCAGCGGGAACCAGCCGTTCACCCACAGGTCGATGTCACCCTGGCCCACCGCCTGGTAAAACGGCGGGTTATCCAGCGTGCGCACCTGGCCGACCTCATAGCCAAGCTCTTCGAAAAGCTGCTTGTAGATTTCGGCCTGGAACCAGCCGGTATCCCAGGTGGCCCGGGCCATCTCGATGGACTTGCCTTCGCCCGGTTCCTGGGCAGCGACATCGCTGGTGACGGCGGTTGCCGTCATCGCGAACGCCGTCGCGGCGCCAAGCGCAATCCGCGATAAGTACTTAACAGCGTTCATGCTAACTCCTCCTCTGTTCAAATCTGCTTTTGCAATCAGCAACGGCGTGGCAGCCAGTCGCGGCCGTCCACGTCGCCAGTTGAGCCCTGCGGCCCGCTCGCCGCAGGATGCCGCGTCATTCCGCGGCGGAAGAGGCCGCTTTCCGCTCCCGTTCGTCTTCGGAAGAGGACTCGCGGCCCTGACCTGTCAACATCCGCAGGACACCCTTGAAGGTCCACCCAGGCTGGGCGTCCTCGCCTTGAGTGCCAAGGGCCTGTGTAATCCGGTCAAGCACGATGGCCAGCAGCACGATGCCGAGACCGCCGAGGAACGCCTGGCCGACGTCAAGACGCCCCAGCCCCGTGAACACGGTCAGCCCCAGTCCGCCTGCGCCGATCAGCGCGGCGATCACGGCCATCGACAACGCCAGCATCAGCGTCTGGTTCAGCCCCGCCATGATGGTGCGCAGCGCCAGCGGGATCTGGATTTCCCACAGGACTTGACGCGGCGTCGAGCCGAAGGCGTAACCCGCCTCCACAAGTTCGCCCTGCACCTGGCGGATGCCAAGATTGGTCAGACGCACTATGGGCGGCAACGCGAAGATGATCGTCGCGATCACGCCCGGCACCAGCCCGACGCCGAACAGCATGACAATCGGCACCAGATAAACGAAGGGCGGGATCGTCTGCATGATGTCGAGAACGGGCCGGATGTTCGAGGCAAACCTGTCGCTGGCCGCCGCGGCGATGCCCAGCGGGACGCCGATGACCGCGCAGAACACCACGGCGGTGAGAATCATCGCGAGCGTGGTCATCGTCTCGCTCCAGACACCGACGGAGTCGAGCACGAGGAACGAGATGATCGTGAAGATCGCCACCCCGCGGCCTGCCAGCCGCCAGGCCAGCAGCGTGACGAGCAGCGTGAACACGATGAACGGCGTCGCCTGCAACAAGCCGTCAAGGCCGTTCAGCACCTGCTCGACCGGCCATTTGATCGCCTGAAACGCCGGGCGGAAGTTGTCGACCAGCCAGTCGACCCCGTTGTCCACCCAGTCATCCATCGGGATCCGGAAGTAGTTGGACGGGCGCAGCACCTCCATGCTGGCGGTCACCTGTGCATAGGTTGCGTTCGTGTCGGACATCAGGCGGTCTCCTGCGCAACGGGCTCGGCAGCCGGTTCGACGTCGTCAGGATGCTCGCCCGGACGGCCGCCAGGTGATGTCGCCTCTTCTTCGGTCGGCGGCTCCAGATGCTGGAACACGTCCATCGGGTCGACTGTGCCGCGCAGCTTGCCTTCGCGGTCGACGACGGCGAACAGCTTGTGATCGCCCAGCCGGTCAAAACTCTCGCAGATAAAGGTCGAACGGCGCACCTTGGCAAAATGCCGGTCCATGAGGCTGCGGGCGGTCGCGCCGTCTTCGGCCTCCGCGATCCGTTCGCGGTCGACCAATCCGATCGGCTTGTTGTTGTCCACAACAAACATGCCCTTCAGTTTCGCGTTCGCCTCGAAGCGCCGCTTGATCTCGTCAACCGGCTCATCGCCCGTGAGCGTCTCGGCCTCATCGCGGATGCTGCCGAAAGTGAGCACGCGGCTGCGGTCCACATCCCGCGGAAACTCGAAAGCGTACTCGTCCGCCGGGTCCATCCCGAACTGCTGCGGACTCCCCACCTGCCCCAAACCCCCGTCCTTCCCGAGGGCGACATGAACTCCGCCCATCAGCCCCA
>NZ_JAIFKJ010000096.1 GCF_019695415.1 Thiohalocapsa sp. | reverse complement strand
CATTGGCTAGGTATATCATTTTGACTTACAATTTGCCTCTGGAATCCACAGAGTCTTACAACTTGGTGGTCAAATGCCGCCTGAGTAGAACCCTTGGAAGTCTCCCCCCGTGTGCACCGCCTCGCCCGTTCTATTCGTGAGTGTCACGGTCATCACCGGCGTCATCGGTTTCCTCACATGGCTGGCACTTGGGCTGTCGGACTGGGGCCACTGGGCCCGCGTGGGTACTGCCGCGGCCATTGCCCTCGCCGTGGCCGCGACCCTCTGGCATTACGTCATCAGCTGCATGCGCCGCCATTGCCGCCATCAGGATGGCTTCGGCCACATCGCAACGCCTTCCCGTGCGGGGCATGGAGCCCCGCCATTCTCAGCGACATAAGTCGCTGACAATGAAGGAACCCGGAAACCGCCCCGCTGGGAGCAAGCCGGGTTCCGTCCGATTTTTGGGCGGGAAGGCCAGTAAGTCGGCGTCTCCCCAAGCCCTCTGATCCCGCATCAGCCGGTACTGGTGACTCGGTCACGCAGATACACCGGCACCGCATCGGCCGGGTCCAGGATGTCGCCTGCGGCAAAGGCGGCGGCCGCCAGGATCGCCACGTCTTGCGCCTCGCAGGGGCGCTCCGGCTCCAAGCTCACCGGCTCACAGCCACAGGCCGCGCGGAGCGCATCTGCATACACCGCCCAGCCGCTGCCGGCGGCGGCCCAGGGCCCCGGGCCCGGCGCCACCACTGCGCTCGGCGCACAGACGCGGTCCGGGCTCAGCGCCCGCGCCAGGCCGTCTGGGGCGTCCACCGCATAAGCGCCCGCATAGACCTCGCCCATCCGCGCATCCAGTGCGCAGAGCACGCGGGACGCACCGCCCGCACGGTGACAGCCCTGGGCGAGGGCCGCGAGGGTCGAGACCCCCACTACCGGCTTCTCCGCCGCCAAAGCGGCGCCCTGGACCACCGCGGCGGCGATGCGCAGGCCGGTAAAGGAGCCGGGGCCGTGGGCGAAGGCGAAAGCATCCAGGTCCGCCGCGTGCAAGCCTGCGGCGCCGAGCAGCTCATCCATCATGCCGAGGATCAGCTCGCCATGCCGGCGGCTGGCCGGCGCCAGCCGCTGGGTGAGCGCGCCGTCCACGAGCAGCGCCGCCGAACAATGCGCGGCCGAAGTGTCGATAGCCAGAAGTCGCATAGGCATTCGAGAGCAACTATAAACGAAAGCGATCATCGAGGCCGCTGACCGCCGCGCCCGCTGCGGGGAGCGCCCCGCCCGCTCACGCCGCACCGGAGGTGAAGAATGCCTCCACCATCGCGAACTCCCGGGTGCGCTGCATGGCCGGCAGGCTGTCGAGGAAGACGCGTCCGTAGCCACGGCTGTGCAGCCGCGGGTCGCAGAGGACCAAGACACCGCGGTCCGCGCCGTCGCGGATCAGCCGGCCTGCGCCCTGCTTCAGGGCGATCACCGCCTGCGGCAGCTGCAGCTCCCGAAACGGGTTGCCGCCGCGTCGGCGCAGGGCATCGATGCGACCCTGTAACAGCGGATCCCCCGGGGAGCCGAAGGGGAGACGGTCGATGATGACGCAGGAGAGCGCCTCACCGCGCACGTCCACGCCCTCCCAGAAGCTCGACGTGCCGAGCAGCACCGCATCGCCGAGCCGTCGGAAGCGCTCGATCAGCTCCGCCCGCGGGGCCTGCCCTTGCACCAGCAGCGGATACTCCAGTCTGCCCGCGAGTGCCGCCGCGGCCAGCCGCAGCGCCCGATGGCTGGTAAACAGGCAAAAGGCCCGGCCCCGACTGGCCTTGATGACGCGCAGCGCCGCCGCGGCCACCCGGGCATCGTAGTCCGCGGCGCCCGGCTCCGGCATGTCCGGCGGCATGAAGAGCAGCGCCTGGCGCCGGTAGTCGAAAGGGCTGTCCCAGCGCTCTGTCGCGGCCTCCGGGGCGCCCACCTGCATGGCAAAGTGCGCAAAGGACTCAGCAACCGCGAGTGTCGCCGACGTGTAGATCCAGGCGGCGCCTTGTCGGGCCTGATAGCCACGGAACACCGCCGCCACATCGAGCGGCGTCTGATGCAGCCGAAAGCCCTGACCGCGCAGCTCGAACCAGCGCACCAGCCCGTCTTCGGCGCCATCTAACAGCGTATCCAAACGCTGCTGGAGTCCGCAGGTGCGGGCGCGACACTGCTCCAGATCCTTGGCCCCTCGAGCAAGCGCGCTTAGCGCGGCATCCGTGTCCGCCAAAAGCCCCGCAAGGTCCTCCAGCGCTGCTACGACTGGGCCAGAGCCGCCGATCTCGTGCCAGGCGCCGCGCCGGTCCTGATCCCCGAACGCAAGCCGCAGCCGCGGCACCAGGTCACTCAACGCTGCCGCGATCGCAGCCAGTTGCGGGGCTTCCGCCGCCTCCGAGCGCTGCGCGGCAGCGAGATCCCGCGCGAGATCCAACAGCTGCCGGCTGCTGACGGAGCTGCCAAAGAACTGTGCGGCGATGTCGGGGAGTTGATGCGCCTCGTCGACGATGACCGCATCTGCCCCGGGGAGCACCTCCCCGAAGCCCTCCTCGCGCAGCACCATGTCGGCGCAGAGCAGGTGATGGTTGATCACCACCAAATCCGCCTCCTGGGCGCGACGCCTTGCTTCTACCAGATGGCACTGCTGCCAGTGCGGGCAGTCTTGCCCAAGGCAGTTGTCCGTAGTGGACGTGACCACCGGCCAAACAGGCGCCTCTTCACCGATCGCCACCTCGGCGATGTCGCCGCCACGGGTGGCGGCAGCCCAGTCTCGAACGGCTGCCAGGTCGCGACGGAACTAGGGTCGGAGCGCGGCGGGATCGGGCACCGCGCCGTCCAGCCGATACCGGCACAAGGAAGTGCCGCGGACCTTCAACACGGCAACATCGACCGGCAGGCCCAGGGAGCGCCGCACGCGGGGCAAGGCTCG
>NZ_JAIFKJ010000185.1 GCF_019695415.1 Thiohalocapsa sp. | reverse complement strand
CTCCTGTGGGCGGCCGCTGATCTTTCCTATCGCTGCCGGCGAGTCGCCAGATGCGGGCGGCGGGCGCGCAGCGATCTCCGGCGGCTGCTGCGGTGTGGCCGCCGGATCCGAGACGCCGGGACGGGCGCTGCGCGGGGCTTCCGGCGCGGCTGTATCTATTAAAGCGGGCGCCGAAGCGGTGGTGGCTGCCGTCTCCGCCGGCGGCGGGTGTTGGCGGCTCTTTACGGGCTCCGGCGGGGGCATGGCCAGTTCCTTGGTCTCGCCGGCGCTCTCTTCCACCGGCGCATCGGCGAGACCACGCAGCATCAAGAATGCCGCGGCACCCGCGACAGCAAGCGCCAGCAGGAGGACCAGGTAAGCCCAGGGACGACTATCCGGTGTCTCGATGGGTACATCGATCCCAAAACCCTCTACCCGGGGTATCTGGCCGAGCTCGCGGTCGCTTTGGGACTTCTTCAGGGCCTCGAGGATGTAGGACATGGGCCGAAACGCCGTGAGCCCGCCAGGCAAGCCGTCAGCGGGAGTGGGATAAACGCGGCACGTCTAGGTCCGCCAGGACATTGCTCAGCATAATGAGCGTGCGAGGACCCGCAATGCCGTCGGGGACGAGTCCTTGTGCAACTTGGAAGCCGCGTACTGCGGCCCGGACGTCGGCGTCGTACCGCGCCGGGTCGACCGTCAGCTCGCTTCCGGGCAACAGTGCCAGGCGCTCGCGCAGCCAGCCGATGGCATCTGCCGGGTCCCTGTCGGCAATGACCCGTCCCCCGAAGGGCGGCGGCCTCCACAGCAGGAGATAGTCGCCCGACCAACGCTCGTCCAGCACCGCGATCGGCACACGCATCGCGATGCCGTCCTGATAGAGGAGCGCGTGCTCGTCGTCCAGACCGCCAACGACGACGAATCCCGTTTCGTTGCGCGGCAGTCGGAGCTTCAGTGCCGCGGGCCGATCGAATCGGCGCAGCTCCGACCAGCGGCCGGTGCTGCGCTCACATGCCAGCGCGAAGGCAGGCACCGCGGCGCAGTCGAGGAAGCGCACGCCAGGGGCCTTCTGGATCTGCCAGAGCCCGAGAAGCTCATCGACGACGGCGTCCTCACTCACGAGTGCATCACCAAGACGTGCCGCGTCCAGGACGGACACCCGGGGGGCAACCCGGGCCGTGGCGATGCGGGGAGGGCGCGTGTCCGCAGTGGGCGACTGCGCATCGGCGCGCCGCCGATCCGCTATCACGCCATCACCCGCGGGCGGCACCGGCTGCGCCGTGTTGGCGTCAACGGCGTCCGACGCGTGCGTCTGCTGAAAAGCTGCAAGCTCAGCCGGCGCGTCAGTGTCTTGTTGCGTGGAATCGCCAACAGCGTCGGGCGGCAAAGATGCGCCCGCCGCAGCGGTCCCGGTCGCGGGCTGGTCCGCGCCGGCTTCCGTGACGGAAGCCAGGCCGGTATCGGCGTCGGTCTGGTCTGTCACTGCCGCTTGCACGCTGACGTCAGCTGGCAGCGCGCCGGGTTCTGGGCTCGCCGCCGCCGGCGGGTCGGCAAGCGTTGCCTGCGCGATGTTGAGGGGTGCTTCGGGAACAGGCGTTACCTCGGCCCCCGGCTCCGCCACCGGCGGGCGATCCGCCCGGAGGGAGGGCGCAAGGCCGGTCTTGTCTCCAGGGTCCTGGGCGGTCCGCGACCAACTCATGGACGACAGCCACTCGGCAGGGGCTGTCGCCGACCATAGGGCCGGCAGGCGCTGAGGCAGGCCAGATGCACCAAGCCAGAGCCCGAGTCCGAGGGCACCGGTGATGGCGGCCGCAAGCCCAAGTGCACCCCGCCGGCGGGGCAAAGCCGGATCGGCGCGATTGATGACTTCGCGTGCGGCGGTATCGACGACGGCCGGAGTCACCTGCATACGCCGGGAAACGGCGGCGCCCAGGAGGGCGCGGTCGCAGAGCAGGTTAATGAGTCGCGGCACGCCGCGGGTGTGCTGGTGTACGCGCTTGAGCGCTCGGGGCGTGAACAGGGGGCGGTCAACGCCCGCCACCGCGATGCGATGCTCCACGTAGGCGGCCGTCTCTTTGACGCCTAGCGGCGTCAAATGATAACGGGCTGTGACGCGCTGATTGAGCTGCCGCAGGTCCGGAGTCGCCAGCAGGGTGCGCAGCTCGGGCTGGCCGATGAGGAAGATCTGTAACAGTTTCTGCTTGGATGTCTCCAAGTTGGTGAGGAGGCGGATTTGCTCCAGCACCTTCGGGCGCAGATTCTGCGCCTCATCGATGATCAGCACGGGGCGCCGACCGCGGGCATGGGCGTCGAGCAGAAATCGATTCAGATGGTCGAGCATGGTCTTCACAGACGGCTCGCCAGTCGGCAGCTCGACACCAAACTCGTCGCAGATGGCGTGCAGAAGCTCGGTAGCGGTCATGGCCGGGTTCAGCACCAGCGCCACGTCCAAGCCTTCCGGCAATTGTTCGAGAAATGCGCGGCAGACGGTGGTCTTGCCGGTGCCTACCTCGCCGGTGAGCAACACGAAGCCGCCGCCACCACCTGCGCCGTAGAGGAGGTGCGCCAGGGCCTCGCGATGCTGCCCGCTCAGGAACAGATACTGCGGGTCCGGCGTAATGGAGAAACTGGGCTCTTTGAGACCGAAATATTTCGGATACACGCTGCGCTCGCGATGAGTTGCCCGGCGCCGGCGATAGCCCGGCTGCCGCACGCGACATTGCTGAAGGCAATATCGATACCCTCCGTGAATGTTAAAGAAAAAACGCTACATCTGCATCCGCTGAGGTCCGCCGTGAGGTGCGCCGCGGGGACGGGCAGCGGCGCGCGCCGACCAGCCGCGAGAGTGGGCTATCCAGGTGCTATCGTGGCTGGACGAGTCAAAAGCCTCAAGTCGCTGCGACGGGAGCGAATCAACCGGCGCTGCTTCCGAAGGCCCGTGGGTGTCAGGCGCAGCCTGGCTAGAGCATCGCCCAGGCCTCGGCGGCAATGCGGTCCGTGCTCTCGCGGGTCAGGTCCTTCACGAGCTCGCCCTTCACGGTGCGCCGCACTGCGTCGTCCATGGTCTCGCGCAAGAGTCCCATGAACTGCGGCGGTGCGATGACACAGAGCTGATCAAAGCGGTGCGCATCCAGCCCTTCCCGCAGCAAGTCTGCGATCTCGTGCGCGAAATGCATGGCCTCCTCATGCTTCGGCTGCGTGCTCGGCTCCATGGCATGGCGTTGCTCACCATGGGAATCGAAGGCGCGGCCCGGTCGGTCACTCTCGATCTCTTCCCCCTTTAGCCGGGCGGCGGGATGGACCAGGTCCTGCAACTCCTCCAGTGGCGAACTGCGGTCGGCAAGCGCATAAAGCCTTGCCCGCGCGGCATCGGTCACGATCAGCCAAGTCTTCATCGTTGGTACCTCCTTTCCTCTTAGGTGCACTGATCTCCTGGCCTCATGCGGCGGCAGCCGGGCGCCGCCACGTTGCTTACCTTCAATCTAGACGCCAGAACCGGGGAGGAACAAGTTACCGCGCCGACGACCGCCCATTGGCACCATTGCGGACACCAACGGCGCCGGCGCAGCCCCTTTCCCGGCTCGACGACGGCCAGAGAAGTGCCCTGTCCGTCACCGTAGGGTGACCTCGCCCAGATTCGAAACACACAGGCATACAGAGGGAGATAAAGATACTGTCCCTCAAAACTGCTGTCTCTCAAAACCGTGGTTCAGCCAACGCCGAGGAGGCCCTTGATGAAGTCTTTGAACAAGTCGATGAAGGCGGGACCGAACACGGCGATGCCGACCAGCAACAGCGTGATCCAGGCGATGCCGATGGCGATCCCGGCGAGCACCAGCAGGCCGTCGCGGGTGATGAGACCAATCGAAGCCATGGCGATGCCGATGCCTGGCAGCGTGTTGGTGGCCGGGAACGGGATCAGGATGCTGGCGATGAAAATGACGAAGACGGCGCCCACCACCCGCTCCGCCGTCGGGCCGGACAGCAGCAGCAGGCGCGGCCGTGCCAGCGTCTCGATCCAGCCGAAGTATTTGCGGGCGCCGGCGGCCATCTGCTCGAGCCCGGACTTGCGGAGCCGGCGCTCGCCGAAGCGCTGCGGCATCCAGGGCTCCGGGCGGCCCATGGCCATCTGCACGGCGATGGCAATCATCGGCAGGGAAACGATCTGCGGGATGCCATAGAGGAGCGGGATGCAAACCGGGATCGCCAACGCGAACAACATGAGCCCGAAGGCACGCTCGCCGAGGGCTTGGGTGAATTCGTGCAGGGTCAGGCCCTCGGCTGGTGCCTCGGCAGCGATGACCTCCAGGGCGGCAATCAACCCGCGACGGGGCGCGGCTTCATCGGCCTCGTCGGCGACGGCATCAACGGGGCGCTCGTTCATGGTGAGACGGTCCTTCAGACAGAGGAACAGGGGTGAAAATCAGCGCGGATGGTACAGCGCCCAGCCCCTACGCGCCCCACCCAAAGGCGAGAAAAAATCAGTGACAGTATAGGTATCTCCAGCGACGGGCAGGCGTTCTCTCCGCCGACTGAAGCGGTGACGGTATACCTAATTCCTTCCAACCGAGAGTTGATCAGCGCCTCGACACAGCCGGTCGGGCGCGTCAGCGGTGTCAACAGCCGATCCGTCAACCGGCGATGGTCTCCATGCGCCCCGCGAGGCTGAAGTCCAGCTCGGTGATGCCGCCGGCATCATGGGTGGCCAGATCGACACGTACGGTGCGGTAGACGTTGAACCACTCCGGGTGATGATCCATGGCCTCCGCTACCAGCGCGACGCGGGCCATGAAGCCAAAGGCCTCGTTGAAGTCCTTGAACTGAAACTCCTTGTGCAGCTTGCCGTCCACGACTTTCCACGGCGATGCTGCAGAGGCATTGAGGGCGTCGAGGGCGCTTGCAACCTCTTGCTCGGTCAGCTTGGTGCGGCTCATCGGGATCTCCTGGTTGGGATGACGACGCCGTCGGAAGTTGCCCCGGGGCAGACCGGCTTCAAGTGGGGTTTGGAAGGAAGCTGTTTGCAGTGGCAAGCTTGCAGGTCGGTGGCAAAGCGCGGCCTGCGTCCCGCGCATCATCCGCTCTGCGGACACTCCGTTATCGGCAGCTGCCCAAGGAAACGCCTCTCCTCTTGGCGCTTCCCGCGCAGGGCAGGACGCGGTCCCCGGACGGGAAGCGCTGCACGTTTCAGCGCTTCGCTAAGCGCCCCGAATGGCGGTTTCCGCCGAGGCGCGGCTCGCAGCGCCTGCCTTACGCGTCGGATTTGTCCTCAGTGGCCTCGGTTGCGGCTTGCTCGGCCTTCTTGGCGCTGCGCTTGGCCTTCCGGACTGCTTCGTCGACGACGACCTTGGCCTTCTCGGAGACACTTTCGGCGCCGTGCTCGACGGCTTCCACCGCCGCAGCGGCTCTCGTCTTGGTGCTCCGGCCCAGTTCGGGCAGCCACTCGGCAACTTTGTCGGCGCCGGCCTTAAGCTGCCCCACGGCCTTGCCGGTAATCCGGGCGAGACGCTGATGTAGGGCCTTGTCCGTGGCGCCATAGGTGGCCAGAGAGCCCACCGCAATGCCGGCGGCGAAGGGTATGAGGGGGAATGCCATGGATACCTCCATCGGGTGGCGGGCGGATGGCGGGCGCCACAAAGGCCCGCGGGTCGGCTAGGTGCGCTCGCTGGCAGGCATCGACCCCGCAGCGGCCGCACGCGCAAGCGCCTGCGTCCGGGTGCCCGCGGCACCGCAAACGCAGGAGTGCTCAGCCCTTAAGCCTAGCAGATGACAGAAATATGACAGGCTCAGCGATGCCTGCAGGCGTCCGCGAGGGCCGGGCGGCGTTCGTTGACGCCGACCGGCGCGCTCCACGTTCCAAGTCTGAAAGGCTGCAAGCGCAACACGCGATATCAGGCGGCCTCGCGCTCCTCCAGCTTGCGGATCAGCGGGTAGAGATGCTCGGTCTCGCGCTGGATGCGGTCCAGCACCAACGCGAACATCTGCTCGGTCTCCGTGAGGAACTCGTCATGGTTGCGAATCATCAGCCGGCGGCTCGACTCGTTGCACCAGTCCTTGAGATACCTGTTGAAGATGCGCTTGATTTCCGTTGAGCCCGACAGGAAGCGGTCCGCGGTGTTCTTCACTGTCTGGTCTGGATAGGAGATCAGCTTGCCGCAGAGCTCGCGGTCCACGAGCTCGATGTGCTCCTTCACCTTGCCGGTGTACTCGAAGAAGACGTCGCAGGCGGTCTCGGTGTCGCACATCTCGCGGCTCTGCACGAGGTACAGGAAGACGTTGGAAAGCTCGGTGATTTTATGGTTCTGGGCGTGCAGCTTGGAAAAAGCAGTCATTGCGGGGCATCCTCCATCGGAGCGCTTTCGTTGTGTGCAATCTATGGCGGAAAGGGTTGCGGCCTCGGACCCTGCGTCAGCGCCGACGGCTTGCGGGCGGACGTGGACACGAGCATCGATCAGCTGGGGCGCTGAGGGCAACGGCCATAACCGCAAAAAGTGTAGCCGAATTGCCCGGTGCCGTCGCGCCCGGATGCGCACAAGGCGTTGAATCAACTCTCGATCATGGCCTCCAGCCGCTGGCCCGGCGGCACCATGGGGAGCACGTTTTCCGCCTTGTCCACCCACACATCCACCAATACGGGTCCGGGTTCCGCCAGGGCTGCCTGCACGACCTCCCGAAGCTTGGACGGCAGTCGCACCCGGTCAGTGGAGAGGCGCGGATAGACAGCCTTGAGCGCCGTCAGATTGGGCAACTGGCGGCGACAATTTTGGTCGACATTGGTGCAGTCTGCATCACAGTCCCACTGGCGGGCCAGGCAGGTCTCGTGGTGATGGCCGTCGTCCATCATGTCTTCCCATTGGCGCACCATGCCGAGAAAGCTGTTGTTCAGCACGAATATCTTGACCGGGATACGGTTGGCGACGACGGTTGCCAGCTCCTGCATGTTCATCTGGAAGCTGCCGTCGCCGTCTACCAGCACCACGGGGCGGTCCGGGTTGCCATACCAGGCACCGATGGCCGCCGGCAGCCCGAAGCCCATGGTGCCGAGCCCGCCGGAGCTGACCCACTGCCGTGGACGGCTGAAGCGATAGTACTGCGCCGCCCACATCTGGTGCTGTCCCACACCGGTGACCACAGTGGCCTCACCATCGGTGAGCTCGGAAAGGCATTGGATCACGGCTTGGGGCTTGATGTGGTCGCCATCAGCATAGGGCAACGGCATCTGCTGGCGCCATTGTTGGACGCGGGCCATCCAGTCGGGGTGCTGGGCAGTCCGGCCGGAGTCCAGGGCGTAGGCCAGAAAGTCGTTCAGCGGCGCCACCAGGGGAAGATCGCACTTGATGGTCTTGTCGATCTCGCTCGGGTCGATATCCACGTGGGCGATGCGTTTCTCATCGGCGAAGCCCCGCACCGCCACCCGGTCATCGAAGCGGCCGCCGAGGGTCAGGATCAGGTCCGCCCCACGCAGCGCGTAGTTCGCCGGCACGGTGCCGTGCATGCCCGGCATGCCGAGGCAGTAGGGCGAGCCGAAGGGCACCGCGCCGAGCGCGTTGAAGGTGGTGGTGACAGGGGTGTCGAAGCGCTCCGCGAAGGCACACAACGCGTCCGCGGCTTCGGCGTGGATGACCCCGCCGCCGGCCTTGATTACCGGGCGCTCCGCCGCAGCAAGCGCGGCTAGGATGGCGTCCGCACGGGCGCTGTCGAAGGGCACCTCCGTACGATGGCGGGTGCGGGGCGGATTGGATGCGCGGAGCACCGCCAGCTGCACGTCTTTGCAGATGTCCACCACCACGGGACCGGGGCGGCCGCTGCCGGCAAGGCTGAAGGCCTCGCGCAGCATCCACTCCAGGTCCGCAACGTCCCTCACCAGGTAGTTGTGCTTCGAGATGGGCCGGGTCACGCCCACTGTGTCCACCTCCTGGAAGGCGTCGCTGCCGATCGCGCCGCTCGGCACCTGCCCGGTGATGAACAGCGTCGGGATGGAGTCCTTGTAGGCGTCCGCGATGGGTGTGGTGAGATTCGTGGCACCGGGCCCGGAGGTGGCCAGCGCGACGCCAACCCGCCCGCAGGCGCGTGCATAACCTTCGGCCGCATGCCCGGCGCCCGGCTCCTGGCGGCACATAATCACCCGCGGCACGGGGTCGCGCCGGCGCAGGCGCTTGTTGAGCTCCACATGCAACGGGATCACCGCCCCGCCGGTGTGGGCAAAGATCCCATCGACGCCGAGCTCGTGCAGCACGTCGAAGAGCAAGCCGGCGCCGGTGAGCCTGGACGGTTCGGTCTGCGTCCTTGTCATGGCGGCGCCTTGCAAGCAATTAGGACTGAGGCCTGATAAGACCTTTGCGGCGAGACGCCATGATAAGGCCCAAACTCCCGGGCCAGCAGGGGCCACCGGGGCGGGGCCTAGCGCCCCAAAGCACCTCACGACAGACA
>NZ_JAIFKJ010000373.1 GCF_019695415.1 Thiohalocapsa sp. | reverse complement strand
CGGCGCCGCAGACTGCCACCGTGGACTACAACAAGCGCTACGTGGAGCAGCTCCAACGCACCTTCGAGCAGGTGCCGGAGTACCAGGAGAGCTTCATCATTGCAGGCTTCATGGGCGACACGGCGACGACCTTTGGCGGCTTCAAGATGCCCCAGCCCTCCGAGCGCGAGCGCTCCCAAATGGACGTGCAGCCGGAGCTTCAGGGCATGCTTGGCGGCATCGCCGGCTTTGACACCGTGGCCTTCCCGCGCCCGAGCCTGCCCTCCCCGGGCCAGGGCATCCCAGTGGAGTTTGTGCTGATCTCCGATGCCCCGGTGGAAGAGCTTGCTGGCTATGCCGACGAGATCGTCGGCCGCGCGATGCAGAGCGGCAAGTTCATGTTCTTGGACAAGGACATCAAGCTGACCCGCCCGCGCACCATCATCGAGGTGGACCGGGACCTGGCCGGCGATCTCGGCATCAGCATGCGGGCCCTCGGGCAGTCACTCGCGTCCATGCTGAACCAAGACTACGTGAATTGGTTCAGCCTCGCCGGGCGCAGCTACCAGGTGATCCCCCAGGTGCCGAACGCCGCCCGCAACGACCTGGAGAAGATCCAGGACTACCAGATCGCCACCGCCTCCGGCGAGCTGGTGCCGTTGTCCACGCTGGTCAGCGTGCGCGAAGAGGTGGTGCCGTCCAAGCGCGTGCAATTCCAACAGCTGAATGCCGTGACGCTGTCCGGCGTGATGCTGACATCCTTGGGCGAGGCGCTCGGCTATCTGGAGACCACCGCCCGCGAGGTCGCGCCGCGCAATGTCCGCTTCGACTACAAGGGCGAGTCACGCCAGTTCCGCCAAGAGGGCGCGGCGCTGGAGATTACCTTCTTCCTATCCATCCTGGTGATCTACCTGGTGCTGGCAGCGCAATTCGAGAGCTGGCGGGACCCGTTCGTCATTTTGATGTCCGTGCCGCTCAGCATCGCCGGCGCCATGGCGTTTCTGTTCCTTGGCTTTGCGACCGTGAACATCTACACCCAAGTCGGCCTGATTACCCTCATCGGCCTCATCGCCAAGAACGGCATCCTGATCGTCGAGTTCGCCAATCAGCTGCGCGAGCGCGAGGAGCTGGACAAGCGTGACGCCGTGGTCAAGGCGGCCATGATTCGCCTGCGGCCCATCCTGATGACCACAGTATCGATGCTCGTCGCCATGATCCCGCTCCTCACCGCAAGCGGCCCAGGCGCCGTCAGCCGATTCGACATCGGTCTGGTCATCACCACGGGGCTCGGCATCGGCACGCTATTCACGCTGTTCATCGTGCCCGGCGTGTACGTGCTGGTCGCCTCCCGCCAGACCCAACGGGAACTCGAAGCAGCGGCTGCCGCGCGCGCCTGAACCAGTATTCTTTGACGCCGCGGCGCTCATGGAGTGCGAGCTTCCGGACCTGGTCATGGCCAGCGGTCGCCGGCGACAGCACCTCGATGAGCCAGTCCGGTACGCCGCGATACTCCTTGTCGTCGAGCTTCGATGAGTCGCAGACCTCAGTATCGGCGAGACGCCGCGGTGCGACAACGTTTGACCATATGGACGCAAGTCAGCGCCTTCGCCCACGGGTTGAGCGAGAGGCCCCGGCGACGTGTGCTTCGTGGTGAACTGCTCTTTCTGGACTCAACTCTTCTGACCTGTTGCGACCCAGCGCGACGCTCGGCACCCCGCAACGGGCAAATCCCCCTACGGTGCAGCGTCCATCACCCGCTCACCCCAGGCAGCGAGGTCGTCAAGCAGCTGCATGCGCTCGGGGTCATCCGCAGCCTCGGCCTTCAGCTCCAGGATGCGCGCATCGAAGTCGTTGATGGTGATGGAGGCGCCGGCGTCAGGGTCGGTCAAGCGCTCGAAGCGCCAGGCGTCCCAGTCCTCGCGCTCGGCCTCGCTGAGGGTCTCCGGCCAGCTGCGGGCACGCATGCGAAAGAGCAGCGTCGGCAGCCGCGGGTCGTCGAAACGGGGATGCTCGGAGGCCAATGCTTGGGGAGCAAGCTGGTGCAGCCGCGCCATGGTGCGGATATCGTTGTCCTGAAAAAAGCCGCCGCCGTATAGCATGCGCTCGGGGTCGCGCGGCCCGGTGTCGGGCTCGCGGTGGTGCACCTCCCGGACCTTGGCAGCGATGGCAGCGGCGTGTTGCCGTATGACGCTGCTGTGCTGCTCGACCCGGGCTGGATCGATCTGCCAGCGCGCTGCGGCATCGGCACCGAGGGTTTTCATCGGCGCAAGCATCGGCACGTGGTTGGTCTTGAGCCCCTTGAGCGGAATGCGCTCAACACCCGGCGGCAAGTCGTCAGCCGCAACAAACAAGCGGGCGCGGATCTCATCCACCGACAGGTCCAGCAGCACCGCAGGGTCGGCGCGCAGATCAAACACCCAATGCTGCTTGGGGTTGTCCTCGGCGGTGGCCACGACGGCCACCGGCGCGATGCAGCCTTGGGCCGCCGGGTAGCGTTGGGAGACATGCAGCAGCGGCTCGCCGCGGTCGATCAGCTCGTCGACCTTCTGACGCTGACGCAAGGTCAGCGCATAATCGAACAGCCGCGGCTGCGCCTGCCGCAGCAGCCGCGCCATGGCGAGGGTGGCACGCACGTCGGCGAGGGCGTCATGGGCGCCCGCGTGGTCGATGCCGTTGGCTTCGGTGAGGTGCTCGAGCCGGAATGAGGTGATGCCGGGCTCGCGCTCCGGCCATTCGATCCCGTCCGGGCGCAGGGCATGAGCCAGGCGCAGCGCGTCGATCAGATCCCAGCGAGAATTGCCGTTGCGGTGCGCGTGGGCATAGGGCTCGAGGAGGTTGCGGTAGAAGAGATACCGCGTGACCTCGTCGTCGAAACGCAGGCTGTTGAAGCCGACACCACAGGTGCCGGGAGCAGCAAGCTCGGCTTGGATGCGGCGGGCAAACTCCGACTCGGGCAGGCCCTCGCGGGCCGCGCGCTGCGGTGTGATGCCGGTGATCAGGCAGGCATCCGGCTGCGGCAGCAGGTCATCGGCGGGCCGGGCAAAGATGACCAGTTGCTCACCGACCTCCCGGAGCTCGGTGTCGGTGCGCAGCCCGGCGAACTGACAGGGCCGATCGACAGCTGGGGCGTTGCCCCAGGTCTCGTAGTCGTGCCAATAGAAGGTGTCGGCCAAGCCTGCGCCTGTACGGTCTGCGTTGGCGACGGCCGTGCTGCGTCAAGCGCCTTAGGTGGGGTGATCCGGCGGCGTTGCTTTGGCCGTCGGAGGCCGTCAGCTGCCGGCGCGGGGACCGACCTTCTCTTTGATACGCGCGGCCTTGCCGGTACGCCCGCGCAGGTAGTAGAGCTTGGCGCGGCGCACATCGCCGCGGCGCTTCACCTGGATTTCCGCCACTGCCGGGCTGTAGGTTTGGAAGACGCGCTCGACGCCCTCGCCATGAGAAATCTTGCGCACGGTGAAGGCGGAGTTCAGACCGCGGTTGCGCTTGGCAATGCAGACGCCCTCGAACGCTTGCAGGCGTTCGCGGTTGCCCTCCGTGACCTTCACCTGAACCACGAGGGTGTCGCCTGGAGAAAAGTCCGGCACGGACTTCTGCATCTGCTCTTTTTCGAGCTCTTCGATGATGTTGCTCATGTTCGCTATGGCTCCTGTTCCGCAGCCTGTGCAGTATCGGGACCATCGCGGCCCCGCTTGTATTCATCCAGCAATGCCCAATCAGCCGCATCCAGCCCGCGGGCGCGCAGCATGTCCGGCCGTCGTTCCCATGTGCGCCCGAGGGCCTGTTGTCGGCGCCAGCGCTCAATGGCTGCATGGTCGCCGCTCAATAGAACCGCCGGCACCGCACGGCCGTCAATGACCTCTGGGCGGGTGTAGTGCGGGCAGTCCAGCAGGCCGTCGCCGTGGGAGTCCTGCAGCGCGGAGTCCGCATGCCCTAGGGCGCCCGGCAGCAGCCGGATCACCGCATCCATCACCACCATCGCAGCCAGCTCGCCGCCGCTCAGCACATAGTCGCCGATGGACCATTCCTCATCCACACGGCTTTCGATAAGACGCTCGTCGACGCCCTCGTACCGGCCCGCCAATAGAATCCAGCCCGACGTGGCAGCGATGCGCCGCATGTCTGCCTGGCCCAGAGGCCGGCCCTGGGGGCTCAGATAGGCGACCCGGCTCTCACAGCCTGTCGCGGCGGCCGCCGACTTGGCCGCATCGATGGCGGCCCGCAGCGGTTCGACCTTCATCACCATGCCAGGGCCGCCACCATAGGGCCTGTCGTCGACGGTGTGCTGCGCGTCAGTGGCGAAGCCCCGGGGGTTCCAGGTCACCAAGTCCGCGATGCCCCGCTTCAGGGCCCGGGCAACCACGCCCTCCTCGCTCAGTATTCGAAACTGCTCTGGGAACAGCGTGATGACGTCGAAACGCATGTGCGCTCCCACTGCCGCCACCTCCGGGCCGTGCCCAGCTCGATTGACCCGCTCAGCTCCGGTGCGGGGCTCAGAAGCTGGGATCCCAGTCCACCAGTATCCGCCCGCACCCGAAATCGATGTCCTTCACCACCTGGTCCCACACGAAGGGCACCAGCCGCTCGCGCTCACCCTGCACCACCATCACGTCGTTGGCGCCGGTGGGGAACAAGTGGCTCACCCGGCCGAGATCTCTGCCGTCCACCGTCCTGACCGATAGCCCCTCCAAATCCGCCCAGTAGAGCTCGTCGGCCGCGGCCGGCGGCAGTTGATCGCGTCGGACGGCGATCGGCCGCCCGCTCAGTGCCGCAGCGCTGTCGCGGTCATCACACCCTTCCAGCTTTGCGATGAGTGCCTTGCCGTGGCGACGACCCTCGACGACGGCCATCGCGATGCCGTCAACTAACCAAGGCCGATAGCCGAGGATGTTCTCCGGCGGCTCGGTGTCCGAGTGGATGCGAACCCAGCCTCGTACACCATGTGGGGCACCAATGCGGCCTACGGGGATGCGTCGGGCGTCGCCATGCCGCTCCACATCGTCCCCTTCCAGCATCGCGGCCATGCCTTCGGTGGAGCCCGTCACTGGATGGCATCAACCGCAGACCCTACGGGCGCTGCTGCGCAGGGCTTCAGGCCTCCAGTGGCGATGCGTCCGCCTGCTTGGAAGCCTCCTTCAGCAGCGCAGCCACACGCTCAGTCGGCTGCGCACCCTGGCTGATCCAGTGCTCAGCGCGGGCACGATCCACGCGCAGGCGCTCGGCGCCGCCCTTGGCGCAAGGATCGAAGAAACCGATGCGCTCGATGTTGCGGCCATCGCGTGCACGACGGATGTCGGCGACGACGATCTGGTAGAACGGCTTCTTCTTCGCGCCGCCGCGGGAAAGACGAATCTTGACCATCTTGGGTTTCCGGTTGACTTACCTGTTCGACTGCGATGCCCGATCGGCCGGGGTCCGGCGTCAGGACACGCGGCGTTGGCCCGCCGCGCGCCGCGCCACACGCTGGCACTAGGGGCCGCCGCACAGGACGCAGCAAAACCCACAATAATACACGAACTTCAGAAAACGGAAAGGGCCGATGAGGTGAAAGTGAGGGGTTTCGACGGTGCCGCTGCTACCGGGCGCTGCGGCGAGACCAGCGCCCGACCAATGGGCGCCGGTGTGGCGCTTCAGGCCGCCTCCTCGATCGCCAGGGGGGGCGGAAACCAGGTGGCCGCAATCTCGCCATGCAGGGCCGCGATGCCGAGCTGCACATCGTCGACGAAGTGGTGCAGCTCAGCCTGGCTCAGCGCTGGCAGATCCGCCCCGTCCAGTAAGCGGACCAATCGGCCGACCTCTCGCAATGACGCCTCGTTGCGCGGCAGCCGCTCCAGACCAAGGCGGGCGTGCTCGATGCACCAGCGTACCGAGCGCGGGAATTGTGGGTTCTTGAAAATGAAACGCAGCACTGGGCCGCGCTGCACCCGAATCTGCTCGCTGCGCCGATACATCTGGTAGGCGGTCATCGACTTCAGCACGCTCACCCATTGAATGTTGTCGTAGGGGCGAACGCCGTCGGCGTCCGGCAGCAGCGCTGCGGAGTGGACATCGGCGATGCGCGTGGTCATGTCGGCACGCTCCAAATAGCGGCCGAGACGCAGGAACTCGAAACCCTGGTCATGCAGCATGGTGCCGTCCAGCATCCCCGCCAGGGTCTGACAGCGCAGCACCAGCTCGCGCAGATAGGCATGGCGGCCGGTCTTGGCCAGGCCCTTTTGCAGCTCGCCGGATGCGAACAGGTGCAGGCCGTTGATCTGCTCCCAGAACTCCCGCGGCACGATGTCCCGGATGGTGCGGCAGTTCTCGCGCGCGGCGGCGAGGGCCGTCAGGATGGAGCCGGCGTGGCGCTCGTCGCCCAGCAGGAAGCGCACCACCTGTCGCTCGCCATAGTCCTTGTAATGCTCTTCGAACAGCGTATTCGCGCCGGTGATGTCCACCAGCGGCCGCCAGCCGGGTGCAACGCCCTTGGGCAAGTCCAAGAGCAGGTTGGCATTAACGGTGACAATGCGAGCCGTGTCCTCGGCACGCTCGACGTAGCGGGCAAGCCAATAGAGATTCTCTGCGACGCGGGAGAGCATGGGACGTGATTCCTAGTGGCTGGTGCTGCGGGCGTCGGTATATTCGGGGCAGGACCCCGCACCCTGCGGATCAGGACTGGGATTGCGACTGTGTTTGCGCCTGGGCCTCAACCTGGGACTGCTCTCCGGCGCCCTCAGGGATGATCCAGGTGTCCTTACTGCCGCCCCCCTGGGAAGAATTCACCACCAGTGAGCCCTTGCGCAGGGCCACCCGGGTCAGCCCGCCCATGGTCACACTCTGGCGGTCGGCGGAGAGGATGAATGGTCGCAGGTCCACGTGGCGCGGCTCCAGCGCGTTCTTGACGATCGTGGGCACTGTGGAGATGCCGAGCGTCGGCTGGGCGATGTAGTTGCGCGGGTCCTTCTTCACCAGCTGCACGAATTTGTTGCGCTCCGCCTGGGTC
This sequence comes from Thiohalocapsa sp., assembly GCF_019695415.1. GTDB lineage: Bacteria > Pseudomonadota > Gammaproteobacteria > Chromatiales > Chromatiaceae > Thiohalocapsa. Next base: position 1,457 of record NZ_JAIFKJ010000373.1, on the reverse strand, counting down.
GCCGCGGGACCGACGATCATGCCGTAGCCGCCGGACTCGTTGGCGGGCTTCACCACCAGCTCGGCGATGTGCTCGACGACATACTTGAGCGCGTCAGGCTCCATGCAGCGGTAGGTAGGCACGTTCGGGATGATCGGATCCTGATCCAGGTAGTACTTGATGATCTCGGGCACGAAAGCGTAAACGACCTTGTCATCTGCCACACCGGCCCCGGGGGCATTGGCCATGGCCACGTTGCCTGCCTTCCAGGCCCGCAGCAGCCCGGGCACGCCGAGAATGGAATCGGGGTTGAAGGCCTCCGGGTCCAGAAAGAGGTCGTCGATACGCCGGTAGATCACATCCACCCGCGCCGGGCCGTCGACGGTGCGCATATAGCAGCAGTCGTCATCGTCGACGAACAGGTCCCGCCCCTCCACCAGCTCCGCACCCATCTGCTGGGCGAGATACGAGTGCTCGAAGTATGCGGAGTTGTAGATGCCGGGCGTCAGCACGGCCACCTCCGGATACTCAGCCGGCCGCGGCGACAGTGCCGCCAGCGTGTCGAACAGCTGGCTCGGGTAGTCGTCCACCGGCAGCGGCGCATAGTGCTCGAAGAGCTCCGGCAGCACCCGCTTGGTCACCAGCCGGTTCTCCAGCATGTAGGACACACCGGAGGGCACGCGCAGGTTGTCTTCCAGCACATAGATGGTCCCGTCGCGGTCCCGCACCAGGTCCGAGCCACAGATGTGCGCCCAAATGCCGAGGGGCGGGTCCACGCCAACGCATTGCGGCCGGAAGTTGGCCGACTTCTCCAGCACCGCACGCGGAAAAACCCTGTCTTTGACGATGCGCTGGTCGTGATAGAGGTCGTCGATAAACAGGTTCAGCGCCTGCACCCGCTGCTTGAGGCCCGCCTCCACACGGCGCCACTCGGGCTCCGGGATCGCCCGCGGGATCACGTCGAACGGCCAGGTGCGATCGATCATCCCGCCCTCCTCCGAGTACACCGTAAAGGTGATGCCCATCTCCTTGATGGATGCCTCCGCCGCCTGCTGTCGGGCGGCGAGCTCGTCCGCACCGAGGGCGTCTAGATCCGCCGCCAGGGCCTCACAGCCGCTGCGGGGCGTGCCCGGGCCGACCATTAACTCGTCGTAGAAGCCCTCGCAGGAATATTCGTCCCAAGCCCGTTGCATTGTTCAACTGCCGCCCGTTTGCTGTTAACACCGCTGGGATGCGTAACTGCCCCACAAAGCCCCAAAGCAGCCCATGGCACTGCCCGCCTATCTCCCTGACTCCCGGGCATTGTGCAGCCCGAGCAAGGCATTGCTCAAATCCGACTGATCTCTACCTCGCCGGCCGAACCTTAAGGAGATGCTGATTTATTGGGCATCCTGCCCAAAAATCAGACGGAGCCGGGCCTGTCCAGACATTGGGCGGTTTCCCGGCTCCTTCATTGTCAGCGACTTGCGTCGCCGAAA
>NZ_JAIFKJ010000162.1 GCF_019695415.1 Thiohalocapsa sp. | reverse complement strand
GCCGAAAATGGCGGGGCATCCTGCCCCGCACGGGAAGCGCCAATCAATCGGCGCTACCTTAGGGGCAGGATGCGTGAACACCCGGTAGTGCTGTTCCGACCCCGTCGCCTGCCAGCATTCGCGGCAAACATTGCCCGTGTGCGACATACCGGAGCCAAGTCAACACGTGACCGATAAGAGAGTGGTACCGGCGCCATCAACGCACCGCTGATGGCCGCAATGGCCACAGCCGCTCGCATCACCAAAAGCAGCCACCCCCACTTCCTGCGCCTGATGTTCGAGCTATCCGCCCTGACTTGCCAACGTCGGATCGCCGCACAGCTTCCGCACTGGCGGCGGAGCAACGGTGAGCTGGTAAAGGCACTGGCGGACCTCGGGCTTGCCAGAAGTCCTTTGGCGATATCGCAGCGCGAATGGGCCCAACTCGCACACGCGCATCGCGACGCCGCCCAGGCGCCCAAGCGCAAACCGTTGTGGGAGCGCTTCGCCGCGAGCTTCCCGATGCCGGAGACGACCGTCCGCCGTCCGAGGATCCTGATCCCGAGCGCTACCGCTACCTCGCGGTGCAGCAGTCTTAGGCTCCGCGAGCCTGGTCAGCGATGGAAGCTCGCACCAGCGGGACTGCAGCGGGGGGTATATGATCCTCGCGGACCCCTGGCAGGCGCACCGCCGCGCGCATGGCGAGGCGCTACAATGACGCCCCATGCTGCTGTCGCCCAAACACCGCTTCCTGTTCGTGCACATCGCCAAGACCGGCGGCACAAGCGTGCGTGCGGCGTTGCAGGGCAAGCGCTGGGCGGACCCCTGGTACTGGCCCATGTTCCTGTGCAGCCGCTTCAGCCACCTGAGCGGGCACCGCATCGCCACGAAGCTGCCGCGGCATGCCAAGATCGTTGCCGCCAAGGAGCTGCTGCCGAAGGAGTGGTTCGAGGTGCTGTTCAAATTCGCCTTCGTGCGCAATCCCTGGGACTTACAAGTCAGCTCCTTCCACCATATCCGCCGGGAGCGCCCACAGTTTCTGGGCGGCCATGAGGATTTCGAGGGCTTTCTGCGCTGGAAGCTTGGCCCGGACCGCCCGTATCAGTTCCATGTGGACACCTCCATCGAGCTCCAGACGGACTATCTCATCGACTTGCACGGCGACATCGTGGTGGACTTTATCGGCCGCTACGAGCGCCTGCATGACGACTTCGCCGAGGCCTGCCGGCGCATCGGACTCACGGACATCCGGCTGCCGCACCGACGCCAGGCAACGGACCGAGCGCAGGACTACCGCAGCTATTACGACGCCGACACCGCGGAGCTGGTGGCCCGACGTTTCGCCCGCGACATCGAGCTGCTGGGCTATGCCTTCGACCCCGTCGACCACTGAGTCCGCCCGCCGCCGGACGCTGCCACCCGCCGCTGTACCCGACACCCAAGATGGACTGGCTCCTGCTCGCGCTGCTGTCGGCGGCGGCCCTGGCGTCCGCGGATGCTGCAACCAAGGCCTGGCTCAGGGATTACACGGCGGCCGAAGTCAGCGTGGTCCGCTTCTCCGTGAGCGGGCTGTTGCTTGCACCCCTGCTCATCGGTATGCCGGCGCCCTGGAGCCTGCCTGCGCCCTTCTGGGGCTGGCTCGCGGCCATGCTGCCGTTGGAGATCGCGGCCATGCTGCTGTACATGGCCGCCATCCGCGACCATCCGCTGTCCCTGACCCTGCCTTATCTCGCTTTCACGCCGGTGTTCGTGCTGGGTATTGCCTATTGGCTGCTGGGGGAGCAGGTGTCGGTGCTGGGTGCTCTCGGTGTTCTGCTGGTGGTGGCCGGCGCCTGGCTGCTCAATGTGCGCCATGCCAGGCTCGCGGATGTGCGCAGCTGGGCGGTCCCCCTGGCGGCGATCTTCTGGGAGCCGGGCTCGCGGATGATGCTGCTGGTGGCGCTCATCTACGGCTTTACTGCCACCATGGGCAAGGCAGTACTGGACTACCTGCCGGCGAGCCACTTCGGGCCGTTCTATTTCCTGGTGCTGGGGCTCACCATGCCCTTGGTGTGGGCGCTGCCGATGCGGATCGGGCAAAAGGCCGGCGCGGCGTCCCCCAGCCTCCGGCTCGCGCTCTTCGGCCCCGGCGGGCTGCTGCGCCGGCCCCGGGCGGTGCTGGCGGTGGCCGCTCTGCATGGGCTCATGGCCTATACGCACTTCCTGGCCATCGCCCGGGTGGAGGTGGCCTACATGCTGGCCGTCAAGCGCACCAGCCTGCTGTTCGGCATCCTCTACGGCGCGCTGGTATTCGGGGAGACGGGCCTGCGCTCGCACCTGGCCGCGGGCGCGCTGATGGTGGCCGGCGTCGCGGTGATCGTCAGCAGCTGACGCCAGTCGCAACAGCGCACTGCGCATGAACCGGCCGGATGCCCCTGTGCTGCCCATCCGCCGCGCCTTTCCGCCGGTGCTGGGGGAGGCGCCGCGGCTGCTGATCCTGGGCTCCATGCCGAGCGAGGCGTCGCTCGCCGCACAGCAGTATTACGGCCATCCGCGCAATGCCTTCTGGCCCATCATGCTGCAGTTGCTTGGGCTGCCGGTGGAGATGAGCTATGCGGGCCGCACCCGGGCGCTGCGGGAGCAGCGCATCGCACTCTGGGACGTCATCGCCGCCTGTGCGCGGCCCGGCAGCCTGGATGCGGACATCCGCCCGGAGACGGTGCAGGTGAACGACTTCGCGGGGCTGCTCGCGGCGCATCCCAGCATCCACTGCATCGCCTTCAACGGCGGCACCGCCGAGCGCGAGTTCCGCCGCCGCGTACTGCCGACACTGGACGAGCCGCACGCCGGCATCCAGCGGCCGCGTCTGCCCTCGACCACCCCGGCCCATGCGCGGACGCGGTTCGAGGCCACGCCGGGCGCCCGGCATGGGCACCGGGCAACACTGGCGGGGACGGGCTAGACGGCGCGGCGGCCAGGGG
>NZ_JAIFKJ010000259.1 GCF_019695415.1 Thiohalocapsa sp. | reverse complement strand
ACCTCCCCCGCCATGCCGAGCTCGGCGGCACCATCGAGAGCAGCGGGCAGCTCACCGAACAGGGTCCGGATCTCACTGTCCGCATCAGTGAGATCTCCGGTGAGTTGCGGGGCTACCCCGTGCGCCTTGCCGCCGAGCTCGGCATGGCGGGGGAGGTTGTCGAGCTGCGCAATCTCACCGCGGGGTCCGGCAGCGCCCGGCTCAGCGCCGCCGGCGGTCTCACCGGTGAGCAGCTGGACCTGCGCTTCGACCTCGCCTCGCCGGACCTGGCGGCGCTGCTGCCGGGCGCCAGCGGCAGTCTGGATCTGGCGGGGGAGGTCACGGGGACCGCAGCAGCGCCGCGCGTCCGGCTGAATCTGCAGGGTCGCGATGCCGAGCTGAACGGCCAAGGTATCGGGGAGGTCACTGCCAGCGCCGACGTTGGCCTCGGCCCGGGCGATGACTTCGATATCGACCTGAGCGGCAACAACCTGGTTGCAGGCGGCCAGCGCTTCGAGACCCTCTCGGTCCAAGGCAGCGGGCGCATGGATCGCCACCAGCTCCGTGCCGCCGCCAGCGGGGATCTGCTCTCGCTGGAGCTTGCCGCAAGCGGCGGGCTGGGTGCCGAGGGCGCCTACGCCGGCCGCCTCGACAGCCTACGCCTCGTGAGCGGGGATTTTGGCGCCTGGCGCCTGCAGCGCCCGGCAGGCCTCGCCTTTGGAGATGGCGCCGCATCGGCGGGGCCCCTCTGTCTCGGCAACGGCGAGGGCTCCGGGGGCTGTGTCGGCTTCGAGCAGCCGCAGCCCGGCCGCTTCGAGGTGTCGCTGGATGTTGACCATATCGACTTCGACATCCTGAATCCGCTGCTGCCCGAGCTGTTGGTGATGGAAGGCGGCGTGCGCGCCCAAGGCCGCTTCCGGGTTGAGGGCAATGTGCTCTCCGGCAGTGCCCGCATGGAGGTGCCCACGGGCAAGATCAACATGGCCTTGGGCGAGGATCAGGGACGCGATGTGCTGGTGTTCTCCGGTACAGGGCTCGACGTCGAGGCCGGCAGGGGCGGTCTGGACGCCCGGCTGAACCTGTCCGTTACCGACCTTGGCGGCGTGCGTGCCGCGGTGTCACTGCCAGGCTTCCGGCTCGACAGCGGCGCCGGGCAGGCGCTGCGGGGTGATGTCAGCGTCTCGCTGGACGGTCTCTCGCGCATCTCGAATCTGCTGCCCGACGTGACTGACATCACCGGCAATATCGACGGCGACCTTCAGCTCGCGGGCACCCTCGGTGGGCCGGACCTGCGCGGTGAGCTGCGGGCGCGGGGGCTTGGGCTGCAAGTTCCGCTGTACGGCTTCGCCATGTCCTCCGCGGATGTGACCCTCACGAGCCGCAGCGCGGATACGATCGCGCTGACCGGCGGCGCGGACATCGGCGCCGGCCGGATCGCCCTCGACGGCAACATCGGCCTCGGCGGCGGCGCCCCGGCGGGGGAGATCCGCATTCAGGGCGACAACCTGAAGATCTTGGACAGCAGCGAGTACTTCGCGCTCCTGTCGATGGATATGACCGTCGGCGTCGGTGTTGCGGGGGCCGCGGTACGCGGCACGATCGAGCTGCCGGAGGCCCGGATCAAGCCGCGCACTGTGCCGGAGGGCACGGTGCAGCCGTCTGCGGACGTGGTCATGGAGTCCCCGGCGGATCGGAAGGAGGCGCTGCCGCTCAGCCTAGACGTGCAGGCGCGGCTCGGTGACGAGGTCAGCATCGACGCCTTCGGTCTGCGCGGCAGATTGCGCGGTGCGCTGCGGGTGCTGAAGGCGCCGCAGGGGGAGATCCTCGGAGACGGGCAGCTCGAGATCGTCGACGGCACCTTCCGGGTAACATTGCCGGCACTCGGCGTGATGACCGCCATCGGCAAGCCGCTCACGATCCAGCAGGGCTTCGTGGTATTCGCCAAGACGCCCATCGGCAATCCCGGCCTGATTCTGAACGCGCAGCGCGAGGGCGGCGATGTCACCGCGGGCGTGCGGGTGCTGGGCACGCTGCGCAATCCCAAGCTCGCGTTCTTCTCGGAGTCCGATCCAAACATGACCCAGGCGGAGATCACACGGTACCTGGTGACCGGCATTCCGCCCAAGCGCGATGCGGAGGCGGACTCGCGCGCCATCGCCGTCGGTACCTATGTCGCGCCCAAGCTCTATATGGAGTACGAGGGTGCTACCGGCGACGCCGACGAAACCGTCAAGATGCGTTACGACCTGTCCAAGAACATCGAGCTGCAGACCGAGACCGGCGACAGCCAGGGCGCGGACATCTTTTTCAAGTTCGAGAACTGAGAGCAGGCGTGAACACAGCGCGTGCAGGCCGGCTTGATCTGAACGCCACGGACGCCGACCATTCTCGCTCTGCCTACCCTAGCTGATGCTTATGCCCGCAGACTTCGCGCATCTTGCTGTCACCGCCGCCCCGTCCCGGCGCCGGCCGCGCTTTGTGGTGTCGGCGCGGCTTGCGCGGCCCGGCCTGCGGTGGCCGCTCGCGCTGCTGGCCGCGCTGCTCGCGGCCCCGGCCGCCGCCGTGGAGCCCGCCGAGCCCGGCGTTGGGGTCATCGGCTTCGACCTCTGTGACCTGGATGCCCAGGGCCTAGTGGGTCCGCCCGACGGCAAGCGGGCGCTGGATTACGAGTTCTGCATCCCTGCGGGCGAGGGCTTCGCGGCCGAGGTGCAGTTCATCGATGGCAGCGCGCGCTTCCAGCCTGGCTCACCCGGGCGCATCGGCTGCGGGCCCGGGCAGGTGCTGGTGCTCGGCAATACCCATCGGCCGGACTTCGCTTTCGTGCTGCAGCGCCTCGCAGAACTGCCCTATGTCGAGCGCATCGAGCGGGCCTGGTTCGAATAAGCCGCGGCTCTGGACGCCGCGGCATTGGCCCGCCTGGCTCGCGGTGGGCTTCTTCTCCCTTCTGGCATGGCTGCCGTTTCCGCTGCTGTGGGCCCTTGGCCATGCGCTGGGGCGTCTCGGCTGGCTTCTCCTGCCCGGGCGGCGGGCTGTGGCCCGCACCAATGTGGCGCTGTGCCAGCCGCAGCTCGATGACCGCGCACGCGCTCGGCTGGTGCGCTCGCACTTCGGCTGGCTCGGTGTCGCCGCGGTGTGCCAGGGCCTGAGCTGGCATGCCGGACGTCGGCGCCTGCAGCGGATCGTGCGTATCGTGGGCTTGGAGCATGTCGACGCGCGTCTCCGCCACGGCCGGCCGCTGATCGTGCTGGTGCCGCACTTCGTGGGTCTGGAGCTTGGCGGCACCGCCTTCACCGCCCTGGTGCATCCCGGCATGTACATGTATCAACGCATCCGCGATCCGGTCCTGGATGCCCAGGTGCGCCACGGGCGTACCCGCTTCGGCAGCGTGCCGGTGGAGCGCAGCGACGATCTGCGCGCGCTGATCCGCCGCATCCGCAGCGGCACGCCGTTCTTCTACCTGCCGGACCAGGACCCGGGGCCGAGGCGCGGCATCTTCGTGCCCTTCTGTGGGGTGCCGGCAGCGACCGTGCCGACACTGGGGCGCATCGCCCGGCTCGCCGGTGCCGCGGTGATCCCGACCTTCGCGCGCTTTCTGCCAAGGGGGCAGGGACTGGAGCTCTGCTTCGAGGCGCCGCTCGCGGACTTCCCGAGCGGTGACGAGGCCGCAGACACGGCGCGCATGAACCAGGTCATCGAGCAGCGTCTCGCCAGCATGCCGGCACAGTATTTCTGGGTGCACAGGCGCTTCAAGACGCGCCCGGCGGGGGCGCCGCCCATCTATCCGGCGTCGCGCCGCCGCGAGCGGCGGCGCCTGGCGCGTCAGCGTGCAGGCGGTGTCGGACCATGAGCGAGCCGCCGAGCGCTCGAGCGGGCGGCCGCCTGCCGCGGCCGCCGCGTCTCGGCCGGCCACGGGACTGGCTGATCGGCATCACGTTGCTGTTGGGGCTGATCATCGCTGTGGAGCACCGGGTTGGCTTTCAGGCGCTGCTTGCGCCTTGGCGCACGATCTCGCCCGGGCTGCTCGCGGGTGCCTTCGCACTGACGGCGGCGAGCTATGCGTTGCGGGGGCTTCGGGTGTACGACTACTTCGGCCCACTGGTGGCGGGGCGCTTCCCGGCGGTGCTGCGGCTGTCGATACTGCACAACACGGCCAACAATCTGCTGCCGATGCGCGTCGGCGAGGTGGCTTTCCCTTGGCTCATGCGCCGTTATTTCGGTCAGGGGTTTTTGGCCTCCGGAGCGTCGCTCTTGTGGATCCGGCTCATGGACTTGCATTGCCTGGTGCTGGCAGCCGTCGTGGCGCTGTGGCTGCGGCTGCCGAGCTGGTGGTGGCTGCTGCTCGCTGTGCTCTGGTTGGCGCTGGTGCCGCTCGGGCTCGTCATTCGCCGCAGCGGTTGGATCATGCGATTGCCCTTCGGCCGTATGCGCGCCGTGCTGCGCTTTCTGCTGGACGCCGCTCCGGGGGAGACCTGGCGGCTGTATCGGCTCTATCTGTGGACCGTCCTGTCTTGGACCGCCAAGCTGCTGGCCTTTGCGCTGGTGCTCGGACACTTCGTCGATGCTGCCCTCTGGCAACGTTTGGCGGGCGTGCTGGGGGCTGAGCTTTCGAGCGTGCTGCCGTTCCACGGTATTGCCGGCGCGGGCTCCTATGAGCTGACAGGCATGGCCGCGATGGTGCCCTTGGGTGTGGGGGTCGAGGCTGCGCTGGCGGGCGCGGTCAACCTGCACCTGTTCCTGCTCGGCACCACTTTGCTGTTGGGCGCGGTGGCGCTGTTGCTGCCGGTGCGGCCGGGCTCTTGGAGCGGCGCTGCGGGGGCCGAGCACTGATGCACGGCTGTTGACAGGACATCCCTTTTACGTTCCATCGCTCTCGGTTGTGCACAGGTGAGCCGAGGCCGGGAGGTTTCGCTCCGGCCTCAGAGCTCGGCGCCGGTCGACATGACGAAAGCCCTTTTAGAACAATGATCTAGAGCGCTGGTCACGGACACTACAATCCAGCGCCTGGCCCATGTTTTCCAGGGTTTAGCGCCTTCTCACAAGTATTGTCCACAAGTTTGTCCACAGGGTCTGTTGGCGAATGCGAAGAATTGATGACGATCAAATGCCTTGCCTGTGACATGGAAGAACCTGTCTTAGGTATTGTCGCCAAGTCGCTGTTAAGGCATGCGCAGCTTCGGTGTGGGCTGGCATCGGTGCCGATTTCGTCCTTGCCCGCGTCGGTCACGGGCAGGTTCGGGCTATACTGGGGGGCTCGTCGGAGCGCCGTGCTGGCGCCGTGCGCACCACCATCTCGCACCACCGTCTTTAAGCGTATTCGTTGACCGGACAGCACCGTCCACCGCGACGTGCATCCTGCGACAGCCGCTGCCCGAACCGAGCCCCGGACTCCCTCTAACGTGATCGACAACCTCCGCAACATCGCCATCATCGCCCACGTGGATCATGGTAAGACCACGCTGGTGGACAAGCTGCTGCAGCAGTCCGGCACGCTCGGCGAGCGCTTCGGCCCCGTGGAGCGGGTGATGGACTCCAACGACCTGGAGAAGGAACGGGGCATCACCATCCTATCGAAGAACACGGCGCTCGACGTGTCTTTGGATGGCGCCAACTATCGCATCAACATTGTCGACACCCCCGGGCATGCGGACTTCGGCGGTGAGGTAGAGCGGGTGCTGTCGATGGTGGACTCGGTGCTGCTCTTGGTGGACGCCCAGGAGGGGCCGATGCCGCAGACCCGCTTCGTGACGGCCAAGGCCTTTCAGCACGGGCTGCGGCCCATCGTCGTCGTCAACAAAATCGACAAGCCGGGAGCGCGTGCGGACTGGGTCATCGATCAGGTGTTCGATCTGTTCGACCAGCTCGGCGCGAGCGATGAGCAGCTGGACTTCCCCATCGTCTACGCCTCCGCGATTCATGGGTACGCCGGGTTGGAGGATACGGTCTCCGGCGGCGACATGACGCCGCTGCTCGAGGCCATCGTCGAGCACTGCCCGGCACCAGACGTGGACCCCTCGGGGCCTTTCCGGATGCAGGTCTCGACGCTCGACTACAGCTCCTTCGTCGGTGCCATCGCCATCGGCCGCATCCAGCGCGGCAGCGTCAAGCCCAATCAGCAGGTCATCGTTGTGAAGCGCGACGGTGACCGCCAGCGGGCCAAGATCGGCCTGGTCTACGGCTATCTGGGCCTGGAGCGCTTCGAGGTGAAGGAGGCCGGCGCCGGAGACATCGTCGCCATCACCGGCATCGAGGCGCCCAACGTCTCGGACACCCTCTGCGACCCGGAGGCCGTGGAGGCGCTGCCGCCGTTGTCGGTGGACGAGCCGACCGTGAGCATGACCTTCCAGGTGAACACCTCGCCCTTCGCCGGGCGCGAGGGCAAGTATCTGACCAGCCGTCAGCTCAAGGATCGGTTGGAGCGGGAGCTGATCTCCAACGTCGCACTGCGGGTGGAAGAGGGCACGGACCCGGAGAAGTTCCGGGTGTCCGGCCGCGGCGAGCTGCATCTGTCCATCCTGATCGAGAACATGCGCCGGGAGGGTTATGAGCTCGCCGTGTCTCGGCCAGAGGTCATCTTCCGCGAGGTCGATGGCAAGATCTGCGAGCCCTATGAGCTGCTCACCGTGGACCTGGAGGAGACCAGCCAGGGCGCCATCATGCAGGCGCTGGGGGAGCGCCGCGGCGAGCTCAAGGACATGGTGCCGGACGGCAAGGGGCGGGTACGGCTCGACTACCAGATCCCGTCGCGCGGGCTCATCGGCTTCCAGACCGAGTTCATGACTCTCACCTCCGGCACCGGTCTAAAGCATCACATTTTCGACCACTACGGACCGGCGAATCAGGGCGGCATCGCGCCCCGGCGCAACGGCGCCATGATCTCCAACGCCCAGGGCAAGGTGCTGGGTTATGCCTTGTTCAACCTCCAGGAGCGCGGGCGCATGCTGGTCTCGCCCGGCGACGAGGTCTACGAAGGGCAGGTGGTCGGCATTCACTCCCGTGACAATGATTTGGTCGTCAACCCGCTCAAGGCCAAGCAGCTCACCAACATCCGCGCCGCCGGCTCAGATGAGAACATTCTCCTCACGCCCCCCATCAAGTTCAGCCTGGAGCAGGCGCTGGAGTTCATCGAGGACGACGAGCTGGTGGAGGTGACGCCCAGCGCCATTCGCATCCGCAAGCGCTTCCTGAAGGAGCACGAGCGCAAGCGGGCGGGGCGAGGTTAGCCGCGAGCCCTTCGCGACCGCCGCGGGCTCCGTCTATGGCGGAGAGCAGCGAGCTTCGAGGGGCGAGCTTCGAGGAAGAGAAAAGGCATCAGTAGGTTCTTCGCGCGACACTGTTCCCCAAAAGAGGCTTCCCAATGAGCGAATCCCAGGCCGACTGCCGTCGCTTGCCCTTCCTCCTCACCGTACTGCTGGCGGTGGTGCTCATCGGCATTGGCGTGCTTGCGCCCCGGACCGCGCTGCTCGGCCTGGATGCGGCACATTGGTCCCGCGCCCTCATCTTCGCCGGCAGCGGCATCCTGGCATTGGCCTACGTGGACGCCTTCCGCTCCCGCTGCATCCGCGTCTACATGAGCGTCACCCTGCCCATTCTTGCCCTCGCGTGTGTTGCCCCGCTCGCGGCTGTAGAGCGCGCTGCCTGGGGTGCGGCGGAGTCGCTGTGGATCAACGCCGCCATCGTGCTGGTGCTGCTGCTGGTCTTCCTGCACTTCTCGCTGCACACCATGCCGTCCGATTGGCGTCACGGCCTTACGCCGGTCGGCACCGCGCTCTTCGGCCTCGCGCTCGCGGCAGCCGGTGCCCTCTACTGGGAGTTTCGCGGCGGCGGTGCGGCGGCGGTGGACAAGACCCTGCCGCTGGCGGCGGATGCCGTGGGCATCTTGGTGGGCGCCGGGCTCTTCTGGCTGCTGATGAGCCATCGCCTGCGCCCCGAGGCGGCCTAGCGTCGTGCTGACACCTTTGCGCGCAGCGGTAACAAGGTAGAGCGCCGCAATGCTGACGCGTCTGCGTGTCGACGGCTTCAAGAACCTGATCGGCGTCGATCTGCCGCTCGAGCCCTTCATCTGCATCGCCGGCGCCAATGCCATCGGCAAGTCCAACTTGTTCGATGCAATCCTGTTTCTGCGCGGGTTGATGGATAAGCCCATCATGGATGCCGCGATGGCGGTCCGAGACGATTCCGGGTCGATGCGCGGATAGTCGAGGCCGTGCTGCAGCAGGTTCATCATCCAGGAACTTCAGAAACCTGACCCAGGTGAGCATCGGCAGGCGGTCGAGGTCGCCGTTCAGGCCCTTGTCCTTGCGCTTGATCTTGCGCGCGGTCTTGATGATGGCGGCGAGCTGCTGGGCGGTGGTCTGGGGCTCACTGGCTTTCGTCTGGCTCGGCATCGGTCTGCGCGTTGCCGGGCTTGCGGGTGACAAAGCGCTTTAGGGAGATGCTGATTTATTGGGCATCCTGCCCAAAAATCAGACGGAGCCGGAA
>NZ_JAIFKJ010000351.1 GCF_019695415.1 Thiohalocapsa sp. | reverse complement strand
CGCGATCTGGGGGGGGGGGCGGCGACCGTGCGCGTTGCCCCCGGGCCCATGCGCCTGTGGCCCTACGCTCATGCGACGCTGCTGGCGGCGCTCGACGAGGACCACCCGCCGCCGGAGACCATCATTATCCGCGGCACGGAGCCGGCGCTCGGCAGTTGGCGGGCCGCCGCCCAGCAGGGGTATCAGCCGCGGCGGTTGGTGCTGGCCATCGCCACCGGCGAGCCTGATCTTCCCGGCAACCTGGGTGCGATGGTTCCCGGCGGTGCCGGCGTGCTCGCCTACCGCTGCCGCGGTACACATTGCGAGCCGCCGGTGACCAGCCTGTCGGCGCTCAGCGCGGCTTGAGGTACTGGACCCGGGAAGGTGTTGCGTCGTGGGCGAGGTGATGATCGACGCCGCCCGCAGCGCACGGCGCAGCGGCGGCGCGGAAAAATGGAGGCCCCCAGTGCATCCTTGCCAGGGGCCGGCGTCGCCGAAGGTTGAGTGGATCCTGGGGCTGTACATCCATGCGGCGGCTCCGTCCGACTGGCTCCGTGTCGGGTCGTCCTTGCGGTTGCATCCTTGCGCGTGCTTCCGTGCCGCCGCGTCCGTGCCCGTGCCTCCTTGCCGGCGACGCTTATAGTTTGGCGCCATTGCCAGCAGATTTCTGTGCTTTATTACCGTCCCGGCTTGTAGGAATCGGACTACACTGCCCGGGCGGAGCGAATGCGGCGGCGCCGGTTCTGCCGCCCTTCGATGCATCGTAGCCGAGCCGAACCCCCTTCGTATGCAAGACGCCTCCCGATCGGACCCTCTGTTTCCGGCCGTCGAGCCCTACGCTCAGCATCGCATCGCGGTGGGCGATGGTCACGAGCTTTATGTGGAAGAGTGCGGCAATCCAGACGGGCTGCCCGCGGTGTTCCTGCACGGCGGTCCTGGCGCCGGCTGCGGCCCGACGCACCGGCGCTTCTTCGATCCGGCACGCTGGCGCTTGGTGCTTTTCGATCAGCGTGGATGCGGGCGCTCCAAACCCCATGCGGAGCTTCGGCACAACACCACCTGGCACCTGGTGGCCGACATGGAGCGCATCCGCACGCAGCTCGGCATCGATCGCTGGCTGGTGTTCGGCGGCTCCTGGGGCTCCACCCTCGCCCTCGCTTACGCCGAAACGTACCCTGAGCGGGTCACTGCCTTAGTGTTGCGGGGCATTTTCCTGTGCCGACCCTGGGAGATCCAATGGTTCTACCAACAGGGCGCGAGCCTGCTGTTTCCGGACTACTGGCAGGACTTCTTGGCGCCCATTCCCGAGGCTGAGCGCGCCGATCTGGTGCGGGCCTATCACCGCCGCCTCACCGGCGACGACGAGACCACCATGCGCCAGGCCGCCCAAGCCTGGTCCATTTGGGAGGGGCGCTGTGCGACCCTGCTGCCGGACGCCGGGGTGCGTAACGCCTTTGCCGACGCGCGCCTGGCGCTCAGTCTGGCGCGCATCGAGTGTCACTATTTCGTCCACGACGCCTTCCTTGAGTCTGAGCAGTTGCTGCGCGACGCCCATCGGCTGGCGAACATTCCCGGCATCATTGTGCACGGTCGGTACGACGCCATCTGCCCGCTCCAATCCGCCTGGGAGTTGCACCAAGCCTGGCCGCAGGCCGAGCTTCAGGTGATCGCCGACGCCGGCCATGCGGCCTTCGAGCCTGGCATCGCCAAGGCGCTCGTGGCGGCGACTGAGCATTTCGCGGACCGTCTGAAGGATCTGTTCCCGAGCAGCCGATGATCGGCCTGCTGCAGCGCGTGAGCGAGGCCAGCGTGACGGTGGACAGAGCCGTCATCGGCGCCATCGGGCGAGGACTGCTGGTGCTCGTGGGGGTGCAGAAGGGTGACGATGCAGCCCGCGCGGAGCGCCTGCTGGAGCGCCTGCTCACCTACCGGGTGTTCCCGGACCCGGCCGGTAAGATGAACCTGAGCCTCAAGGACGTCGACGGTGGGCTGCTGCTGGTGCCGCAGTTCACGCTGGCCGCCGACACCAAAAGGGGCACCCGGGCCAGCTTCACGTCCGCAGCGCCGCCAGCGGATGGCGAGCGGCTCTTCGATCATCTGGTGGCCCGTGCCCGGGCGGCGCACGCACGGGTGGCCACCGGGCGCTTCGGCGCCGATATGCAGGTGAGTCTCATCAACGACGGGCCGGTGACCTTCTGGCTGGAAAGCTGATGGCATCAGGGATAAGCCGCAGCACTATACGACCAAGGTGGGAGTCCAAGCACCCAATGGGCAGACCAGCAGGCGCTGGCACTCTCGCTCGGGGAGCCGAAGCACGTGCCCGTGTCCCTGCGACCGGGCTTGCGACAGGCGGGCGCATCGCGCACGGTGTCGCGTCGATCGCCCGGGGGTGCGTCCTCAGCGGCTTATGTACGGGCTGCCGCCGCCCTTGACGAAGATCGGCCGGGATTTGCCCACGGCATAGGACCCGACCATGGTGTCGCCGGCGGTGTTATCGGAGCACTGGAAGTCTTCGCTGCGGGCTTCCAGGTGGATGGTGCCGTTGAACGCATAGGTGCCGCCGGCGCGCTGCCCCTTGTACTTCACATCGGACCGCGCCTCGAAATCCTGAAAAAGGCCCCCGCGCTGTTCTTGCGCTGCTCCTGCGCGGATCGGTGGGAATTTGCCCGGTGACGCGCGTTGCACCATGCGTATCAACGCGAGACTGGACGATGAGCATACGCGCAAGATCGAGTACCTGCGCGCCGCCACCGGGCGGACGCTCACCGAGGTGGTCAAGGACGCCATCGATCACTACCACGCCGAGGTCGCGGCCGGCTCGGGACGCGCATCCGCGGTGCTTGCACGGACCGGGTTCATCGGCTGTGGTGAGACCGATGCGGGCCTGTCCACAGACTATAAGCGGCGCTTGAGCGATTCTCTAGACGCCAAGCATGATCATCGCTGACACCGGTTTCTGGCTGG
>NZ_JAIFKJ010000206.1 GCF_019695415.1 Thiohalocapsa sp. | reverse complement strand
GGGCTGAGGTACACGACACGCCAGCGCGCTCCTTTTGACTGACAGCTCGTAACTCGTAACTCGCAACTGGTAACTATGCCCCTCGAACGCCTGCACCAACCCCCCGAGATCGGCGCCCCCGGCATCCGCCGCGGCCGCCGGCAGCGGCGGGATTTGGCGTTGGCGGGGCTGTTCGTGGTCGCCATGGCCGGCGTGGTGCTGGGCGTGGTGCTGCTCAACTTGCCGGCGCTCTTCGGCGGTTATCCGCTGCGTGCCTACTTTCCGGATGCCGCCGGCCTGGACCGGGGCTTGGACGTGGTGCAGGAGGGCTTCGTGATCGGTCATGTCGGCGCTGTGGAGCCGGTGTTCGCCGGTGATGCGGATCGCGCAGAATGTCCAGAGACGGGCGCATTGCGCTCCGCGGAGCTGCCTTGCTTCCGGGCCACGCTGCGTATTCAGCGAGACTGGCCGGTGCCGGAGGGCAGCGAGGCGCAGTTGGCGCCGGCGGGCTTTCTCGGCGGTAATCAGATCCGCATCCAGCCGGGGCCTGCCGATGAGCGGCTCGCCGCGGACGCGGTCATCCCGACCCTGCCGCGGCAGCCAGACCTGCCGAGCCAGGCGGCGCTGGCACTGACGCGGCTTCAGGCGGCCATCGACGACACCATCCGCCCGGCGCTCCAGGATCTGCAGGCACGCATTCAAGGGCTGATCGGCGCGCTCGGCACGGGTGAGGACGGCGAGGAGGGCGCAGGCGCGGTTGCCGGCGAGGGCCTCGCTGAGGTGTTCCAGAACCTGCGCCAGCTCTCTGCCGACATCGAGCAGACAGTAGACCCGGAGCGTATCGGCGCCATTCTGGCCTCCGTGGACGCCTTGACCGCCAATCTCGCCACCGCCTCGTCGGGGCTCGAGTCCCGCAGCGACGACGTGGGTGCCGCCGTGCAGGAGTACACGGCGCTGGGTACGGACCTGCGCCGTGTCGTCAACCAGGCGGAGCCCGCGGTGACCGACTCCTTGGACGACGTGCAATACCTGTTGCAGGAGATCTCTGCCGCGCTGGCGCCCATCCTCGCCAACATCGAGACCGCCTCGCGCAACCTCTCGGCGCTGACCGGCGACCTGCGCGAAGATCCCAAGTCGCTGTTGTTTCAACGCCCGCAGCAGGAGCCTACGCCTTGGCTGGATCGTTGACACGTCTCCTCGCGCTGGGGCTGCCGGCTCTGCTGGCCTGCGCTCTGCTCGCAGGGTGCGGCGGCGGCGAGCGCCTGCGTGATCTGCATTTCAGCCTGCGCCCAGAGGTGAGCGCGCCGCCGAGCAGCCGCCCCATCCCGGGTACCCTACGGGTGACACCCATCGCCGCGCGCGGCTTCCTCGGCGGCAGCCGCATGGTCTACCGCACCGCCGAGGCGCCGCTGGAGGTGCAGCGCTATGCCGAGCTGCTTTGGGAGGAGGTGCCGGGGCGGGCCATCGCGGACGACCTCGCGGCAGCCCTGCGCGCAGCGGGTGTGTTCGAGCATGTCATCACCGCGGGCGACCCTGCGCGTGCCGACTACCTGCTCACGGGTGAGCTACAGCGCTTTGAACACCGGCCCACGGACAGCCCGCCGCGGGTGCTCGGCGAGCTGAGTCTGACCTTGGTGCGCGGCAAGGGCCGGCAGGTGCTGGTGGCCAAGACCTACCGCGCCGAGGAGCTGGTGGCGACGAGTCCCGACGGGCGCACCACACCCGAGGCCATCGTCGCCGCCTTCAACCGGCTCGCCGGGCGCCTCATCAGCGAGGTGATTGCGGATACCCAGGCCATGGGCGGGAGACTGCAATGACGCCCCGGGCCGCCGACCGGACCAACCGCAAAGGTCGCCAAGCGTCCGCGCCGACACAGGACCTACGCCGGCGCGCATGAGCCGAGGCCGACGTCATCAGCGCCGGCAACGGGGTGCAGCATTGCTGGGTGCGGATCCCTTCGCGGTCATCGTGCCGGCGGCGGCCTGGCGCATGCCGGTGGCCTGGAGCCGGCTGCGGGTGCCGGGGCCGCCGGCAAGCTTTGGGCTGAGCGGGCTGGAGCTGACGGGGGCGACGCCGCTGGAGCGCTTCCACCGCCGCACGGTCAGCTTGCTGGACTGCGCCGCCGACGGCACGGACCGGCTGGCGCTCGGGGACAAGGCAATGCCGCATGCCCACTTCGACCTGATGCTGAGCGAGGTGTCCGCGCGCGATAAACCGAGCCCCTGCGACGTGGCGCCCGCCACCGGTCGCGCGCTCTGGCGCACAGGGCTCGAGTTCGTGCGTTTCGTCTCCGATCCCGAGGTCATGGCCGCCTACGGCCTGGCGAACGGCGCCCTGCACCTGGCGCTCAATTGCGACCCCCACACCCTGGACCGGGAGAGTGTGCAGGCAGCGAAGCAGTTCCATCTGCATGTGCTTTATGGGAATGCATCGGAGCTTGCGCAATTGACGGGTGCTGCCGAAACGCCTCTGCAGCACGACCGGCGCACCCGCCGGCAACTGTTGGACCCCTTGAGCTTCGTCGGCGCGCGGCTGGTGACGGCGCTGCTGCGGGAGCTGGAGCCGGACATCGCCGGTAGCGAGGTGCTGGACTGTGACGACGAAGCCGTGATCGCCGGCCGCCGGCCGCCGGGTGCGCTGCTGCGGCTGCCCGGCTGGGCGGTGTTGGCGGAGGCCGCGTTTGAAGATTCGATCCGCCGGCTGCACGAGCGAATGATGGCTGCAGCGGCACAGCTGCGCGCCGCCTTCACCGGTCTGGACACGATGCCCGCCCCTTGGCAGCGGCATGCCCTGCGCCGGCGGGATGCCATCGGCGCCGCGTTGGCGGCGCTGGATCTTCCGTCGGGATCGCGGGCGGCGCTGACCTGCCTTGCCGGTGCGCTGCGGGACCTGCCGCAACCGGTGCTGGCGCGGCTGCGCCACAGCACACCGGTAGTGCGCAAGCACCTGATGTCGCTGAACCCGCCGAGCTA
>NZ_JAIFKJ010000195.1 GCF_019695415.1 Thiohalocapsa sp. | reverse complement strand
GGGGGTGGGGGTCTCGCCCCGGGGGGGGGGGGGGCGCGCCTCCGGCGCGCGGGGGGGGGCAGCGCGCGCGGGCCGTGGGCGCCCCGGCCGAGAAGGGCCCACGCCGGGCGACGGCCTGCCGCAGCAGCGACGCAACGACTTCCCCTTTCGTCCGGAGCCGAACACAGGCCTCAGGCGCCGACGGGCCTTCCGACCGCGATTGCCGAGCCTCCGGCGGCCGGAAACGGCGAGGTCGGCGTCATCGCGGCCTACAAGGCGGAGCTCGCGGAAGCGCGGGCTGCACTCTTAGCGCGCTATGAGCGCGGCGAGCCCGTCACCGAGCTCGTCGGTCGCTGGAGCCACGACATCGATCGGCTCATCACCGCCGCCTGGCAGCGCTTCATGCCCGAAACCGAGTCAGCAGCGGTGGTGGCCGTCGGCGGCTACGGACGCGCCGAGCTGCATCCAAGCTCGGACATCGATCTGCTGATTCTCGTGGGCGATGACGCCGCCGGGCGTCTCGGCGAGGTCATCGGCAGCCTGGTGATCTTTCTCTGGGACATCGGGCTGGAGATCGGCCACTCTGTACGCACGGTGAATCAATGTCGAGACGAGGCAGCCGATGACATCACCGTGGTCACCAACATGCTGGAGGCCCGGTTCATCGACGGTGACGCGGCCCTCTTCGACCGCATGCGGGCCGCCATCGGGCCCGACAGCATTTGGCCGAGTGAGGCCTTTTTCGCGGCCAAGCGCGAGGAGCAGCGCAAGCGCCGGCGCAAGTACGGCGACACTGCCTACAACCTGGAGCCCAATATTAAGGAGAACCCTGGGGGGTTGCGCGATATCCAGATGATCGCCTGGGTCACGAAACGCCATTTTGGTGCCGACAATCTGCACCAACTGGTGGACCAGGGCTTTCTCACCGAGACCGAGTATCTGGCCCTGCGTGAGGGCCAGGCGCTGCTTTGGCGTATCCGCTTCGCACTGCACCGGCTCACGGGACGGCGCGAGGACCGTCTGCTGTTCGACTACCAGCGCACCCTTGCGGACGAGTTCGGCTTCATGGACCAGGGCGATAACCTGGCGGTCGAGCAGTTCATGCAGCAGTACTACAGAGCCGTCATGGAACTGAATCGGCTCAACGAGATGCTGATGCAGCTGTTCCAGGAGGCCATCCTGCTGCATGACCAGATTGGACCGCCGGTGCCCATCAACAAACGCTTTCAGTTGCGCAGCGGCTACCTCGAAGTCACTCACCCACAGGTGTTCGCCCGTTTCCCGTTCGCGCTGCTGGAGGTTTTTTTGGTGCTGCAGCAGCACCCCGAGGTCCAGGGCGTGCGCGCCAGCACCATCCGGCTGATCCGCGAGCATCGGCACCGCATCGACGACGACTTCCGCGAGGACGTTCGCGCGCGCAGCCTGTTTATGGAGATTCTGCGCCAGCCACGAGGCGTCACTGCAGCGCTGCGGCGCATGAACAGCTACGGTGTGCTGGCCGCGTACATTCCGGCCTTTGCGAACATCGTCGGGCGCATGCAGTACGACCTGTTCCACGTCTACACCGTGGACGAGCACACACTCAGGCTGCTGCGCAACCTCCGCCGCTTCACCATCCTTGAGCACAACGGCGAGTTCCCGCTCTGCTCTGCCATCGCGCAGCGCATCCCCAAGCTGGAGCTCCTATATCTCGCCGGACTCTTCCACGACATTGCCAAAGGCCGCGGCGGCGACCATTCACTGCTCGGCGCACGGGAGGCCTGGGACTTCTGCCAGCTGCACTATCTCAGCGAGTACGACAGCCGGCTCGTCGCCTGGCTGGTGGAGCACCACCTGCTGATGTCCATGACTGCGCAGCGCAAGGACATCGCCGATCCGCTGGTCGTCCAGACCTTCGCCGAACAGGTGACGGATACGAACCGCCTGGATTACCTCTACCTCCTCACCGTCGCGGACTCCCGCGCCACCAACCCCAAGCGCTGGAACTCTTGGAAGAACGCGCTGCTGCGAGACCTTTACCAGGCCGGCCGCCGGGCTCTGTCGCGCGGGCTTGACAACCCGCAGGCACAGGACGAGCTCATCGAGCAGAAGCAGCGCGAGGCCATGCGCCTGCTGGCGTATGAGGGGATCGACGCAGACGCCTGCCGGGACCTCTGGAGCCGCTTCGGTCTCGATTTCTTCGCGCCGAGCTCCCCCGAGGAGATCGCCTGGCAAACAAGGCGTATCCTCACCACGGAGCCCGCTGATCTGCCACTGGTGGTGATCCGCCCACTGGCGTCCCGCGGCTGCACCGAGGTGTTTCTGTTCTCCCGCGATGAGAAGAACCTCTTCGTGCGCATCACCGCGCTGCTGGACCAGCGCGCACTCAACATCATGGACGCCCGCATCACCACCACCGACGATGGCTACGCTGTTAACGCCTTCCAGGTTTTAGGCGCCGATCACCAGCCCATCGACCAGGGCGGCGAGACGGACGAGCTTCGCGAGCTGCTGCACGCCGCGCTCCGCCGCCCCGACGGCGAGCGGCCCGTCGTAAACCGTCGCCTGCCGCGGCAGCACCGACACTTCCCGGTGGAGACACGCGTCAGCTTTGCCGAGGATGCACGCAACCGCCGCACCATGATGCGGCTCACCACCCTGGACCGGCCAGGCTTGTTAGCGGAGATTGGCGCCGTGTTCGAGGCCTGCGACATTCGCCTTCAGAGCGCGAAGATCGCCACCGTCGGCGCGGAGGTCGACGACGTATTCTTCATCTCCACCCAGGACGGGGCCCTCATCAGCTGTGAGGCGACATTGTCGTGCCTACGCAAACAGATCCACGACCGGCTCGAAGGCAACACCGACGTGCGGTCATGAAGCCAACCCCGCTACCCCTCCGGCGCAACCAGGGCCGCACGAGGGAGACGCCGATTTATTGTGCATCCTGCCCAAAAACCGGACGGAACCCGAAAACGCGGTTTCCGGGTTCCTTCT
>NZ_JAIFKJ010000463.1 GCF_019695415.1 Thiohalocapsa sp. | reverse complement strand
GGCTCCGTCTGATTTTTGGGCAGGATGCCCAATAAATCAGCATCTCCCTAGGCCGCCTCGCGTTGCTCCGCTTCGGCTTCGTCGGCATTGGCCGCGCTCCCCGGCCGCCCAGAGGCCACGCGCGGCGTCATCGGATAGGGCCACTTCCAGTTGGCGATGGTCTGCGGGATGACCTCCATGTGGATGCAGTCCACCGGGCAGGGCTCCAGACAGAGCTCGCAGCCGGTGCACTCGGCGGCCAGTATCCCATGCAGCTGCTTGGCGGCGCCAACGATGGCATCGACGGGACAGACCTGCAGACACTTGGTGCAGCCGATGCACGTCTGCTCATCGATGACGGCGACCGCCTTCGGCTTCTCGACCAACTCGCCGACCTCGACGGGCTCTCGGCCGAGCAGGTCCGCGATGGCGAGCATGGTGCCCTCGCCCCCCGGCGCGCACTGGTTGATCTCGGCCTCGCCGGCGGCAACGGCTTCGGCGTAGGGCCGGCAGCCCGGGTAGCCGCATTGGCCGCACTGGCTCTGCGGCAGCAGCGCATCCACTTGGTCGGCAACCGGGTCGCCCTCGATGTGAAAGCGGATCGCCGAGTAGCCCAGCAACAGCCCGAAGGCCGCCGCCAGGAGCGCGATGGCGGCGATAGCAGTCAACATGACCCAATCTCCTGTTGTAACGGACCGTCCACCGGCTGCGGGCGGCAGCCGGGGACGCGCCGCGCATTGCGTTTGGCAGCGGGCGCAGGCTGGTCGTTCCGCACACCGCTCACACGGACACCAGCCCCGCAAAGCCCATGAACGCGAGCGACATCAGCCCTGCGGTGACCATGGCGATGGAGCTGCCTTGAAAAGGCTCCGGCACGTCCGCCACGGCGATGCGCTCGCGCATCGCGGCAAACAGCACCAGCACCAGCGAGAAGCCGACAGCAGCGCCGAAGCCGTACAATGCCGATTCCAGGAAGCCCCGCTGCTCCTGCAGGTTCAGCAGCGCCACACCGAGCACCGCACAGTTGGTGGTAATCAGCGGCAGGAAGATGCCGAGCACCTGATACAGCACGGGGCTCGTCTTGTGCATGACGGTCTCGGTGAACTGCACCACCACGGCGATCACCAGGATGAAGGCGATGGTGCGGAGATAGTCGATGCCGAGCGGCACCAGCAGGTACTCGTTCACCACCCAGGACGTCACCGCCGACAGCGTCAGCACGAAGGTCGTCGCGAAGCCCATGCCGATGGCCGTCTCGAGCTTCTTCGACACGCCCATGAAGGGGCACAGCCCGAGAAACTTCACGAGCACGAAGTTGTTCACCAGAACGGTGCCAACGAGGATCAGCGCGTACTCGGTCATGGGTTAAAGTGGTGCGGTTGCATGCCACATGCGCCGTCGCGAGCTTCCGGATGAGCGCGGGCGCCGCTAGGGCTTTTCACTTGAGATTTTGCGGTTACTGCCGAATGACGCCATCATAATGCTGATGTTGCAGCGCAGCAATACAGCAAGCCGGCGCGGCCGTCCGGTACGCAAGCGGTCGCGGCCGTCTGCCCGGCGGCCGCCCACCGGCTTGGGCCACCCCGCGCTTCGGCCAACCCAAGATTCGGCCACTGTAACAGGGCCGTTCGTGGAAGACGTTGACCGCCATCACCCCGGAGGCGCTGATCCTGAGTATTTTACTCAGGAAAAGCCGCCGGCGCACAGGCCGGCGCACAAGACAGCCCCGCTCGCTCGGCTTGCGCCGTGGCGGCGCCACCGCCACTTCCATCGGCGAGCATCGCGTGCGCCGGACCAGCACTGCTCGATGCTCAACCGACAACAGAAGACGGACCCGACCACCGGATTCATACGGCCGCGCTAAGCGATCTCATGTCAGTCGAAGAGCCCAGCCCCCGAACGCCGCCGCTGACCCAACCGCTGTCTCCGCCCGGAGGCGCACTGCGCCGCCTGCGCTCGCGCGCGCCGCTGGTTCAGAACATCACCAACTTCGTGGCCATGAATCCGGCCGCGAACATCCTGTTGGCCGTGGGTGCCTCGCCCGCCATGGTGCACGCCCGGGAGGAGGCCGGCGAGTTCGCGGCCATCGCCGACGCCCTCACCATCAACATCGGCACCCTGTCCCCTGCATGGCTGGAGGGCATGCTGGTGGCCGCGGAAGCCGCTGTTGACCACAGCAAGCCTTGGGTACTGGACCCGGTGGCCGCCGGCGCCACGACACTGCGTCGACAGGCCGCGTCGCAGCTCCTCGAGCTCGCGCCGACCCTGGTCCGCGGTAACGCCTCAGAGGTCCTCGCGCTCGGCGGGGCCGCAGACAACGGATCGACCGCCGGCCGGGGCGTGGACGCCGCGGACCCAGTGGCGGCGGCGGAGTACGCGGCTGTGAGCCTTGCGCAGCGCCAAGGCTGTGTCGTCGCCGTCACCGGCGAGATCGACTTCATCACCGACGGCCGTCGTGCCGCGCATGTCGCCAACGGCCATGCGCTGATGCCCCAGGTGACGGCGCTGGGCTGCGCGCTCACCGGGGTCTGCGGGGCCTTCCTCGCCGTCACCGATGATGCCTTCGAGGCGACAGTGGCGGCGCTTGCCTACTACGGCCTTGCCGGCGAGCGCGCTGCCCGCGGTGCCGACGGCCCGGGCAGCTTCATGCTCTGCTTTATCGACGCCCTCGCCGGGCTCAGCGCCGATGCTGTGGACAAGGACGCGCGCATCGCCCCGGCGACGCTGCCATCGGCGCCCGCCGAGGGTGGCGCGGACGCGGACCTGGAGGTACGCGCGCCATGAGCCACCGCATCGATCTCTCCGTTTACTTGATCACCGACCCGCAGCTCTGTGCCGGCTACGGCCTGGTGCAGACCGTGCTGGCGGCGGTGGCAGGCGGCGCCACTGTCGTCCAGCTACGGGACAAGGATGCCCCTGACGAGGCGCTCATCGAGCAGGGGCATCCTTGTCCCGTAGCTGGACGACAGTGGCG
>NZ_JAIFKJ010000397.1 GCF_019695415.1 Thiohalocapsa sp. | reverse complement strand
GCCCGGCTCCGTCTGATGTTTGGGCAGGATGCCCAATAAATCAGCATCTCCTTAGCCGAGCCTCACGGCACCCCAACAAGCCGTTGGATCGGCGCCCGGTCCCGAGGCCGGGCACCGCACCGGCGGCACTTACTCGCCGCCGTCATCGCTTTCGTCGTATCCCACAGGGTAGACCTTCGCGACGTTCACACGACACCGCTCGAGGTAGGCGCTGCGCTCCTGCTCCTTGAGTCCCTGCCCATCGGCCCAGCGGCTGCATTGATCTTCGTAGAACGCGAGGACCCTCGGATCCTGCTTATCCAGTGCGCCGGCCGGCCAGGGAACCGGCTCCGTCGCCGCGAGGGCCGCGCCAGCGGCGAACAGACCGCTCATCAAGACCACGCTTTTGGAGGTCTTCATCGTCTTTGCTCTGCAACTGTGATGCGGGCAATTCCGCCGCCGCAATTTAGAGGCTGTGGGCCACTGACGAAAAGCGCCGTTCGGCGGCGGGAACCGCTGGTCCAGCGCCTCATGGATCAGCATCCTATCGGGTCTGTGCATACCCGGCGTCAGCAAACGCCGCTTGGATCTCCTCCAGAATCGCGGGATCGTCGATGGTCGCCGGCATGCGGTATTCGGTGCCCTCGGCGATGTGCTTCATGGTGCCGCGCAGGATCTTCCCGGAGCGGGTCTTCGGCAGCCGGGGCACCACCAGTACGGTCTTAAAGGCGGCGACTGGGCCGATCTCGTCCCGCACCTTGGCCACCAGCTCACGCGTGATGTCGGCGTCGGGGCGGCTGACGCCGGCCTTGAGCACCACCAGTCCCAGCGGCAGCTCGCCCTTCAGCTGATCCGCAACACCAATGACCGCGCACTCGGCAACGTCCGGATGGCCGGCAAGCACCGCCTCCATCCCACCGGTGGAGAGCCTATGGCCGGCGACGTTGATGATGTCATCGATACGGCTCATCACATAGAGGTAGCCCTGGTCGTCGAAATATCCGGCATCGCCGCTCAGGTAGTAGCCGGGCTCGGCTGCGAGGTACGACGCGCGGAAACGCTCGTCATTGCCCCACAGCGTCGGCAGGCAGCCCGGCGGCAGCGGCAGCCTGATCATGATCCGCCCGATGGCACCGGGCGCCACCGGCTCGCCATCGTCGCACAGCACTTGCACGTCATAGCCTGGCACGGGCTTCGTCGGCGAGCCGGGCTTGATGGGGAGCCGCTCCAAGCCTAAGCAGTTGGCCGCGATCGCCCAGCCCGTCTCGGTCTGCCACCAATGGTCCACCACCGGCACGCCGAGGATCTCGCCGGCCCAGTCCAGTGTATTTGGGTCACAACGCTCGCCGGCCAGGAAAAGCGCCCGCAGGCTCGAGGTGTCATATCGCGCAACATGCGTCCCTTCCGGATCATCCCGCTTGATGGCACGGAACGCCGTCGGTGCTGTGAACAGCACGGCCACCTTGTGCTGCTGGATGACGCGCCAAAAGGCACCGGCATCCGGCGTGCCCACGGGCTTGCCTTCGTACATCACCGTGGTGGAGCCGTGCAGCAGCGGCGCGTAGACGATATAGGAATGGCCGACAACCCAGCCGACGTCGGACGCCGACCAGAACACCTCGCCGGGCTCCATGCCATAGACATGGCGCATGGACCAGGTCATGGCCACGGCATGACCGCCGTTGTCGCGCACCACGCCCTTGGGCTGCCCGGTGGTGCCGGAGGTGTAGAGGATGTAGAGCGGGTCCGTCGCTGCCACCGGCACGCAGTCCGCAGGCTCGGCAGCGGCCTCCAGCTCCGCCCAGTCCAAATCGCGGCCGGGACTCAGCTCCGCGCGCTGCTGCTCGCGCTGGAGGATGACGCAATACTGGGGCTTGTGGTGGGCTTGTGCGATAGCCTCGTCCAGCAGCGGCTTATAGGCCACGACGCGGTTCGGCTCAATGCCGCAGGAGCCCGCGACTAACACCTTGGGCTTCGCATCATCAATGCGTGTGGCAAGCTCGCGGGCGGAGAAGCCTCCAAACACCACCGAATGCACGGCACCGATACGCGCGCAAGCGAGCATCGCTATGGCGGCTTCAGGCACCATGGGCATATAAACGATGACCCTGTCGCCCTTACCGACCCCAAGATCCCGCAGCGCACCGGCGACGCGCGCGACGCGGTCCAGCAATGCGCCGTAGCTGATGCTGGTGATGCTGCCCGTCACCGGGCTGTCGTGGATGATGGCGGGCTGCTCGCCCCGTCCCCGCGCCACATGCCGGTCCACGGCGTTGTGGCAAGTATTGAGCTCGGCCCCGGCGAACCAGCGATAGAACGGCGCCGCGCTGTCATCCAAGACCCGTTCCCAAGGCCGGGTCCAGTCGACTGCCGCTGCCGCTTCGGCCCAGAAGCCCGCCGGGTCTGCCAGCGAGCGCGCGTGAGCCAGCTTCCAAGTGCCCGTGCGCGGCCCGGTCCCCGTCACAGAATGACCCTGCATGTCCCCTCCGCTGTTCAGTGGTTGCTGCGATGTCTGCGCGCACGATGCCTTGCGCCTTTCGTTATGGAGGCGGACGGTAGCGCAGGCGGAAACCCGCGGCAATTGCGGGGTCGAAGCTCGACGATCACGGGGCGGCGCGCACGGCGGGAATTCTATATACCGTCCCCGAGTTTTTGGCGGGCGAAGGCAAGCGCCGCGATCGGGACCGCGGCCAGCGGCAGCCACCACAGCGGGTCGCCGAAGACGGCCAGCATGGTCGCAGACGCGGCGCACCAGAGCAGCGGCACCGGCAGCAGCAGCCAGCCGCGGCGGCCGGGCACCATGGCTGCAAGCGCGAGCGTGGCGCTGACGGTCGGGGCCGGCGCCGTGCCGCCCCAGCCCAGGACGTTTGCGGGCCGTCCGGCCGCGGCGGCGACACGCGGCAGCACGCGCACCGCCAAGAGCAGCCCACCACCCACCCGCCACACCGGCAAGCGCGCCGCGCCCGCCGGGACCCC
>NZ_JAIFKJ010000022.1 GCF_019695415.1 Thiohalocapsa sp. | reverse complement strand
TGGGATGGTGGGTGGGGGTGGTGGGGCGGGGTAGGGGGTGGGCTGTGCTCTGGGGGCGTGGCTCTCGGGTTGCGAGAGACCCTATGGCACATGAGTGGATACGGTTGGGAGCGGCGGCGGCGGGCAGCCAAGAAGCGGCAGCGAAAGAAGAAACGGGAACCGGAGAGGGCCGGACCAGCTCCCGTCCGCGATAATGTTGGGCTTCTGCCCCGGCACATCGATCGCACTACCCGCGCTTTGGAAAGCTTGTCCGGAGTGCGACGGCGCTAAAAAGCCGGAGACCGTAACGATGTGTTACGGCCTCCGGTTCCAGTTTTCCAGGGAGGAAGAACGTAAATCTGTGTTCGGGCCGTGTCGTGTGTGCCGGTCTCTCCCGGCTGTCACGCCTTTCCCCTGTTTGCAGATCAGCCTCGCAGCTTCACCACCATCACAGGCCGGTTACGATCCCTGCTGTTCACGGCCGGCGTCCGCCTTCGCTCACTACCCCAAGGGACCTCTGGGGACTGTGGGTCTAAAGCCTTGAACACTCCCCACAGTATGCTGTCATGATTTCAGGCCCACGGCAGAGTTCTTGCGGCGGCCGGATTTGCACCGGCGACCTTCTGGTTATGAGCCAGACGAGCTAACTGCTGCTCCACGCCGCTTCAATTCGCCCCCGCCATTGCGACAAGGAGAACAATGACGGGGGCTTGAGAGAGGAATCATCATGTACCGTCGGCGTCACTCGACGATAACCCTGAACTTATTTCAGGATTGCCTGATTGTCAACCGCTTCCGAATTCACGCAAAAGCTGCTGTGCATAACCATACGACACCCCGAACCGCGAACGTAATTCATTGCCCGAGATGCCGGAGTTGTCCAAAATCTCCTGAAGCGCGAGATGCTTGCCGTTTTTCATCATCTCACGCTCACGCTCCCTGCTCCAGGAGCGATCGATACCTCTGAGCACATGATCAAACTGAAACTTGATAGCCAGATCCCGGGCACGTTCGCGTTCGGTGAGGTGGGCGGTCATGCAGCCTCTCCTACGGCGCACTCGCCTTCCGAGCAGTCCTTGATCTCGGTGCGGATCGAGGGGCGCTTGCCTTCCATGGTGTAGGTTGCACAGCTCTTGCCGCCGGCCTCGTAGACTTGCATGTACAGGTCCTTGAAATCTTCCCAAGCGATCGTGTTCGGCACGTTAACCGTCTTGCTGACGCTGGAGTCGACCCAGCGTGCGGCTGCAGTGAGCAGTCGAACATGGGCTTCCGGGTCAAGGTCATTGGCCGTTGGACACTCGATGCCGAGGAACTTGTAGGCATAGTCCTGAACCTGGAACGTCTGCGGCCCTTCTGGCGTGTTGACGATGCGCTGCTCGTTGTGGCTGAACACCGGCTCGATGCCGCTGGAGACGTTGTCTGCACAGAAGCTGATCGTACCCGTTGGAGCAATCGAGGTCAGGTGGCTGTTGCGGATGCCATACTCGGCAATCAGGTCGCGCACATCCGGATCGAGATTTTGCACGAACCGGCCATCGAGATACGGCTCCTTCCTGAACATCGGGAAGGCGCCGCGGCGCGCAGCCAGCTTGGCCGAAGCCCGGTAGGCCTCGTTGTTGAGACGCTGCAAGAGCAGCTCAGTCCAGACCGCTGCCTCTTCCGAACCGTAAGTCAGGCCAATCGCCGCCAGCGTGTTGGCTAGACCGGTAATACCGATACCCATGCGGCGCTTGTTCTTGGCTTCTTGCTCTTGCTCAGGCAACGGGTAGATCGTGTCGTCAACCACATTGTCGAGTGCAGTCACGATCACCGGAATGTCCGCGGCCAGCTGCTCCATATCGAAGCTGTAATGCGGGTTTTTGGCCGGGACTGGCTGGCTGATCGGCACCAGGTACTTCACCAGGTTGACCGAGCCGAGCAGGCACGCACCATAAGGCGGCAAGGGCTGTTCGCTACACGGGTTGGTGGTGAAAATCGTTTCCGCATAATGCAGGTTGTTCATCGCATTCATGCGATCGATGAAGATCACGCCCGGCTCGGCCCAATCCCAGGTCGAGCGCATGATCTTCTCCCACAACTCGCGCGCTCGAATAGTGCGATACGAGGTGCCTTCAAAGCGGAGTTCGAACATGTTGTCCGACTTGACCGCTTCCATGAAAGTGTCCGTCACCGCGATTGAGATGTTGAAGCCGGTCAGCTTGTGGGTGTTGTGCTTGGCGTGAATGAACTCCTCGATGTCCGGGTGATCGACCCGGAGAACGCCCATCTGAGCGCCGCGCCGATGGCCGCTGGAGGCGATGCACAAGCCAACCGCGTTAAAGATCTCCATGAAGCTGACCGGTCCGCTCGAATGGGATTGCAGGCCGCGGATCATGTCGCCGCGCGGGCGCAAGGTCGAGAAATCGTAGCCAATGCCGCCGCCCATGCGCATCGTCGCCGCAGCCTCGGCCGCGCGCTGCATGATGTTGCCTTCGCCCGAAACGAAGCTGTCGCTAATCTGGCCAGAAACGAAGCAGTTGAACGCCGTGGTTGCCTTCGAGGTGCCAGTTGCGGCCATGATCCGGCCGCCAGTCAAGAAGCGCTGGCTCAGCAGGAGCCGGCGAAAGCTGTGGTAGTGGTCCGGCCCGTCCGCCAGCGGCCACGCCACCCGGTTGCAGGCGTCGCGGAAGGTCTCATTATGCTGCAAGTACTTCATACGCATCACGGCTTGTGATGCAGGCGTTTCTGGCCCGTAGTGTTCCATCTGTGTCTGCCCTTTGTACTGAGAAAACGTCTGCGCCTTCTGAAATTATTTCAGCGACGATGGCGCGTCAATGCGAGATTTTTTGGAGTGTGGATTGTTATGGGATTACGGGACCTGGCCGAGCTCTTCGAAAATTAGCGTGCCGGACAGGCTCATATTCGCTTCTGGCGCAGAAACGCGCACATCGAAGCGCTGGCTGTTGTCCAGCACCGGCGCCTGTCTCTTATACCCATCCGCCG
>NZ_JAIFKJ010000598.1 GCF_019695415.1 Thiohalocapsa sp. | reverse complement strand
TTAGTCAGATGGGGGGGGGGGCAGGGTTGGCCACGCGAGAGGGCGGAGGGAGCGCGGGCGGGAAGGTGCGCAGGTGGCAAGTCGCAAGGGGCCCGCCCAACCAAGCCGAGCGCAGTGGGAGCCCGAGGCCGACGGCGATCAGGAAATCGCCGATGCCGAACCGGTTGCATCGCAGAGTGGCGCGATGCGAGACTGGGACGCCTCGCGGCAGCGAGAAGCCGAGCCACAGCGCCCACACGGCGGCCACGGCATCACCGAGGCCTGCCGGGTAGGCAAAGGCGGCCGGCAGGATGTCGTAGAAGGATAGAAAGATGAAGCCCAGCCCGACGGTGCGCATGACGTGCAGACCGATCAACAAGCGTCGATCAAGCCCCAGCGCCCAGCCTTGCACGGCCGGCAGCATGCGGTACGCCAAAGCGAACAGCGCAATCGGCCCGAAGATGAGCGCAGGAAATGCCCATACGGAAGCCGGACTCGCGCTCGCCAGCACCCCTGAAAGCGAAGCCGCCAGCGCCACGGCCAGCCAAAGCGACAGAATGGTCACCAGCAGCGCATCGCTGCGGGCGACTCGGGGTGATGTGTTGTAGGTCAGGGACAAGATGCTCATCAGCGCCTCCAGTTCAGTGTAACTACACGTATAGGTCTCGACTGTGGCAGACTCGCTGCCATCGGAAGTACACCGCCGAATCGGCGATGCACTCAGGCGTCCTTGGCCAATGCAGTCAGATCCCTCAACTCGTCGAGCAAGCGCTGGGCAAGCTCCGGCCCGAGGCCATCTATCAGCCGCCCATGTGCTGCCTCCCACAGGCGCTGCGCCGCGCTCAAGGTTGTCTCTCCCCGCTCGCTCAACGCCACATGCCGCTCACGTCAAACCACGCCTGCACTCAGCAACACCCATCCTTGATGCACCAACCGCCGCAAATTCCGCGTCAGCGTCGTGCGGTCCATGCCGAGGGCCTCGGCCAGCGTTTGGATGCCCGGGCGGTCGAGCAGAAAGACGGCGTTTAGCAAAGCGAACTGCGTCGCTTTGATACCTGCCGGTGACAAGGCGGCGTCGAAATACTGTGCCAGCGCTCGGGCACTGCGGCGCACCGCAAAGCCGAGGCAGCCCTCCGCCGCCGCCAACGCCGTCTGCAGGTCCGGTCGGTTGCTCATGAGAAGAGTGTATATACACTTTTTTCCTTTCGCAACCGCTTTCGGCAATTCAACCTGGCCGGGCCGGTCCGTCGGCCCGTGTTCCATCACCCGTCAGAGGAAGGCGCCCTGCTCTTCCACCTTGAAGGTCGCCAGCATCAGATTCAGCGCCCGGTTGGAGGTGGCCTGCGCGACGGCATCGAAGATCTCCCGGTCGCTGAAGCCCGCAACGCGGCAGGCATCGAGGTCCGCAGCCGTGATCGCTTGCGGCTCCGTCGTGGATCTGAGCGCGAGCCGCAGAAGCGGCCGTTCCCGCTCATGCACGGGTGCCTGCTCGACGTCCTCGCGGCCGGCGCGGATGTGCTCCAAGTCCAGACCCATCTGCAGGAGAAAGCCCTCGTTCATGTCGATGCAAAAGCGGCAGTCGCCGGCGACGGACACGAGGTAGCGGATCATGGTGGTGAGCATCGGGGACAGGCTGGTGCCGCCGCGGAAATAGGACACGTTGCCGACGAACGCCTCCAGCAGTGGCGGGCTGATCCCGTAGAGGCGCAGCGCGTCGGGGACGAAGCCGAGGTGGGATTCGACAGCGGCGAAGACGTCGTTCACCCGCCCCTCCTCTCCGGCAGGCGGGGTCGGCTCGATCAGGGGATGCGCGGGCGCGGTTTGTGTGCTGGTCATGCAGAGACTCCTCTTACAAGTTGACTGGTCAGTACATTCGTCGGGCAAAAAAAATTGACAGCGTCCTCCCTGCCTTCGTCATTCCTGGCCGTGCCTGCCCAGCCCACGGCCCATCCACCCGGTGCGCAGAAAGCCCGATCGGCTCAGCTCGACTCGGACGGAATGCGAATTCTCACCATCGCCGGCAGCAGCCGCGCGATGACGTCGGCGTCGTTTGCCGTCTTGGCCAGCAGCATCACGCCCTCCGAGTAGGCGTACATGGCTGCTGCTGTGGCCGACGGGTCGATACCGGCGATATCGCCGCGCTGGAGTGCTTCGCGCAGCGTTGCCTCAAGCGCCTGCTGCATCCGAGCAAAGATCTCTTGGGTCTTGATGCGCAGCTGTTCGTCTTGGGTGGCCTGCTCGGCCGCCATGTTGCCGAACGGACACCCGTAGACTTGCCCTGTGCGCTCGGCGAGGTCCTTCTGATACTCGTAGGCCAGCCGCGCGAAGCGTTCGATCCGCTCCATGGGTGATCGGTCCGCCCGGAAGGCGCGGTCGAGCAACTCTGCTTTCATCGCCTGCCAGGCGTGCTCCAGCACCTCCACCGTCAGATCCTGCTTGCTCGGGAAGAAATGATAGAAGCTGCCCTTCTTGACCCCGGCGGCCTCACAGATGGCCGCAACGCCCACTTCGCCGTAGCTCTTCGCGTACAGCAGGTCGCCAGCGGCCTTGACGATCCTGGTGCGGGGGTCATTCGTTGCGTTCATGGGCCCATCATAGTTGACCGTTCGGTCAAGTCAAGGCAAGAAACAAGAGTGAGGTGCCGAACCGGGCGTCCGAAGGTGTGGCGGTACTCGGCGGCAAGGCCGGCGTCTACCCGCAATCCTGGTGCCCTACCTACGGTGGAACTCTGATGCGGGTCGGGAGCTGTCGCGAGACGTCAGCCTAGGAAGGGCAGCACAAGGCGGCTGCCACGGCAGGAAACCGCGATGAAGCCTGACACGGCCAACACCCCACTCAAGCAAAGGCAAGGATTCCAGTGCCCGCACGGACGGCCGGTGGCTCTCATGTGCGCCGACCCAACGACCTCGCACTTTCGACCCGTGGACCACGGTGCCAGCGTTCCGCGACAGCTTGGCACTATGTGAAGAACCGTCTGGCTCCAA
>NZ_JAIFKJ010000149.1 GCF_019695415.1 Thiohalocapsa sp. | reverse complement strand
AGCACCGCCTGCTGGTCCTCGAGCTCGGCAATGGGCAGTCCGAGCCAGGGCACGGCCGGATCCGCGCGGTCGCCCCGGAAATCCTGCCGGCGCAGCCGCGTGTCGATGTGCCGCCCACCCAAGCCGCGCAGCAGCCGCTGGGCAAGATAGGCTTCCTCCAGCGTGGCGTTCGGCGCCATCAGCCAGCCGATCTGCTCCGGGTCCGTGCCACGCAGCGACTCGGCGGCCAGGTGCAGCGCCTGTTGCCAGTCGATGGGCTCCCAGCGGCCGTCATGCTTGCGCAGGGGTGTCGTCAGTCGGCTGTCGCTGTGGAGGCCTTCGTAACTGAAGCGGTCGCGGTCGGAGATCCAGGTCTCGTTGACGGGCTCGTTGTCTCGCGGGTGCACGCGCATGACCTGCCCGCCGCGGATGTGCAGATGCAGGTTCGAGCCGACGGCATCGTGCGGCGCGATGCCCTCCTCGGAGGTGAGCTCCCAAGCCCGGGCCGTGAAGCGGTAGGGCTTGGACGTGAGGGCCCCCACTGGGCAAAGATCGATGATGTTGCCGGAGAGCTCGTGGGCGACGGTGTGCTCGACGAAGGTACCGATGCGCATGTCCTCGCCACGGCCGGTGGCGCCCAGCTCACGTACGCCCGCAATCTCAGCCCCGAAGCGCACGCAACGGGTGCAGTGAATGCAGCGGGTCATGTCGGTGGCGATGAGCGCCCCGAGGTCTTCGTCCTTGACCACACGCTTGCGCTCGCTGAAGCGAGAGACGTCCTCGCCGTAGCCCATGGACACGTCCTGCAGCTCGCACTCGCCGCCTTGGTCGCAGATGGGACAATCGAGCGGGTGATTGATGAGCAGGAACTCCATGGTCCCGCGTTGGGCGTCCAGGGCCTTGGGCGATCGGGTCTGCACCTTCATGCCGTCTGCAACCGGCGTGGCGCAGGCCGGTACCGGCTTCGGGAAGGGTCGCCCGCCCGCCTCTGCCTCCACCAGGCACATGCGGCAATTGGCGGCGATGGAGAGCTTCTCGTGATAGCAGAAGCGCGGGATCGGGATGCCCTCGCGGTCCGCCACCGCGATAATCATCTCGCCGGCGGCCGCCTCGCAGCTGCGGCCGTCGATCTCGATGGTAATCTGCTCCGCCATGATGCTGTGCTTTTGCTCCAGTACCCGCTCGGGCCTGCTGTTGGCTCGCCTGCCGCCGACCGGGCGCAACGCCCCGAGCAGACGACGAAATCAATGCGTTGCGGCGCCGGCGGACGGTTGCCGACCCGTGGGGCAGATCAGTCCGCGTGCGCGTCTATGCAGCCTCGGGCGCCTAGGCCGCCTCCACCAGAGGCTTGCCGTGCTCGATGAGGTGCTCGAACTCGTGCCGGTAGTGCTTGAGAAAGCTCTGCACCGGCATGGCGGCCGCATCGCCGAGGGCGCAGATGGTCCGCCCACCGATGCGTCCGGCGACATTATCCAGCAAATCCAGGTCTGACGGCCGGCCTTGGCCGTGCAAGATACGCTCCAGCACCCGGGCGAGCCAGCCTGTGCCCTCACGACATGGCGTGCACTGCCCGCAGGACTCGTGCGCATAGAAGTGTGCCAGATTGGCCAGCACCTTCACCATGCAGGTGCCCTCGGCAATGATGATCACCGCACCCGAGCCCAGCATGGAGCCTGCCTTGGCGATGGAGTCGTAGTCCATATCCGTCTCGAGCATGGTATCGCCCGGCACCACAGGCACGGAGGAGCCGCCCGGAATCACGGCCTTGAGCTTGCGCCCGCCGCTGACACCGCCCGCCAGCGCAAGGACGTCGCGGAATGGCGTGCCTAAGGGCACCTCGACATTGCAGGGCTTATTGACATGACCGGTGATGGAGAAGAGCTTGGGGCCACCATTGTTGGGCCGACCTTGCTCCAGAAACCACTGCCCGCCCTTCTCCAGGATGACGGGTACCGAGGCGAGTGATTCCGTGTTGTTGATGGTGGTGGGCTTGCCATACAGGCCTGCCTGCGCCGGAAACGGCGGCTTGAAGCGTGGCTGCCCCTTCTTGCCCTCCAGGGACTCGAGCAGGGCCGTCTCTTCGCCGCAGATGTAGGCGCCGGAGCCGAGGTGGGTGTAGAGATCGAAATCGATGCCGGAGCCCTGGATGTCCCGGCCTAACAGACCGGCCTGGTATGCCTCGACGAGCGCTTCCTCAAACCGGTCGGTTGGTTCGTAGAACTCACCGCGGATGTAGTTGTAGCCGACGGTGGCGCCAATGCAGTAGCCCGCGATGGCCATGCCCTCGATGAGCTGGTGCGGGTTGTAGCGCAGGATGTCCCGGTCTTTGCAGGTGCCCGGCTCGCCCTCGTCGGAGTTGCAGACGATGTACTTCTGCCCCGGCTTGTTGCGCGGCATGAAGCTCCATTTGAGGCCCGTCGGAAACCCGGCCCCGCCGCGTCCGCGCAGCGCCGAGAGCTTGATTTCCTCGATCAAGGATTCGGGCGAGGGCTTCTCGCGGAGGATGCGCTCCCATTGCTTATAGCCGCCAACACTGCGGTAGCCCTTCAGCGTGTGCCGCTGCTTGGGCTTCAGGTGCATGTTGCGGAAGCACACAGTGTCTTGATTGTCGACCATGGCGGGTGTTGCGTATCGGTTGCGTGGAGCTGGCGGAGGAGTTGTGCTGCACCTCTGTGTCGGGACGGGCGCGGTCAGTCCAGCTTCGAGATGATCTTGTCGATGCCGTCCTGCGTCACGCACTCGTGATATTCCTTGTCCACCATGACCACCGGGGCGTGACGACAGGCGCCGAGGCACTCGAACTCTTTCAGCGTGAATTTGCCATCCTTGGAGGTCTCGCCGGGCGCGACGCCATGGCGCTTCTCGATATGCTCCAGCAGGGCCTCGGCGCCGCCCAGCATGCAGGAGATGCTGTTGCAGACACAGATCTTGTGTCGCCCGACCGGCTCGAGGTCGTACATCGCGTAAAAGGTGGCGACCTCATAGACGGCCACCTCCGGCATATCCAGATAGGCCGCCACCTGGTCCATGAGGTCCCGCGTCAGCCAGCCGCCGTTGTAGTCCTGCACCAGCGTGAGCGCCGGCATCACCGCGGATTGCTTCCACTCCGGAGGGTATTTGGCGACATGTCGGTCGATCTCGGAGCGCAGCTCCGGCGTCAGCAGCGTCTCCTTGTCACGGTCGTGGATCACGGCCAGCGGTGCAGTGCGGAAGCTCATCAGCGGTCGATCTCCCCGAAAACGATATCCATGGTGCCGATGATGGCGACCACATCCGCAAGCATGTGCCCCCTGGACATCTCGTCCATGGCGGCCAGGTGCGCGAATCCCGGCGCCCGTACCTTGAGGCGATAAGGCTTGTTGGCCCCGTCCGAGACGATGTAGCAGCCGAACTCCCCCTTCGGCGCCTCGACTGCGGCGTAGGCCTCACCCACGGGCGGACAGTAGCCCTCGGTGAAGAGCTTAAAGTGATGGATCAGGGCTTCCATGTCGTCCTTCATGTCGACCCGGCTCGGCGGGGTGACCTTGTGGTCGTCCACCATCACCGGCCCCGGGTTTGCCCGCAGCCAGTCGACGCATTGCTTGATGATGCGGTTCGACTGGCGCATCTCTTCGATGCGGACCAGATAGCGGTCGTAGCAATCGCCGTTCTGGCCCACCGGGATGTCGAAGTCCACATCGGCATAGGCCGCATAGGGCTGTTTCTTGCGCAGGTCCCAGGCGATACCGGAGCCGCGCAGCATGGGGCCGGTGAAGCCTAGATTCAGCGCACGATCCGGACTCACGACACCGATGCCGACGGTACGCTGCTTCCAGATGCGGTTATCCGTGAGCAGCGTCTCGTACTCGTCCACCAGCGCCGGGAAGCGTTCGGTGAAGTCTTCGATGAAGTCGAGCAGTGAGCCGCTGCGGGCCTCGTTCAGCTTGCGCACAGCGCGCTTGCCGTGCCACTGGGTGCTCGCATCCGGGAAGCGCGGCATCTGCGCCGGCAGGTCACGGTAGACACCGCCAGGGCGATAATAGGTGGCATGCAGCCGGGCGCCGGAGACTGCCTCGTAGCAGTCCATCAGGTCTTCGCGCTCACGGAAGCAGTACAGAAAAACGCTCATGGCGCCGACGTCGAGCGCGTGCGCCCCGAGCCACATCAGGTGGTTCAGGATGCGCGTGATCTCGTCGAACATGGTCCGGATGTACTGCGCGCGGACGGGCGCCTGGATGCCGAGCAGCTTCTCGATGGCGCGCACGTAGCCGTGCTCGTTGCACATCATGGACACATAGTCCAGCCGGTCCATATAGCCGATGCTCTGGTTGAACGGCTTGGACTCGGCGAGCTTCTCGGTGCCGCGGTGCAGCAGACCGATGTGCGGGTCAGCGCGGTCGATGACCTCGCCGTCCATCTCCAGCACCAGCCGCAGCACGCCGTGGGCGGCCGGATGCTGCGGGCCGAAGTTCAGCGTGTAGTTGCGGATCTCAGGCATTGGCGGCTCCCTGTGCAGCGCGTGCCGCCTGCGCCTCTTCCTCGGTCAGGTAGCGGCTGTCGTTGCGAATGACCTTCGGCACCAGCACCCGCGGCTCGATTTCGACGGGCTCGTAAACCACACGGCCCTGCTCCGGGTCGTAGCGCATGGCCACATGGCCGCTCAGGGGGAAGTCCTTGCGGAACGGATAGCCGACGAAGCCGTAGTCCGTCAGGATGCGGCGCAGGTCGGGATGGCCGCGGAAGAGAATGCCGAACAGGTCGAAAGCCTCGCGCTCGAACCAGTTGGCCGCGCTCCACACGTCCACCACCGAGTCCACCATGGGCTGCGCGCCGCCGGCATAGACCTTGAGCCGCAGACGGCGGTTGTACTCCAGGGAGAGCAGGTGGTAAACGACGGCGAAGCGCTTTGGGTCATCCTCGTCCAGCTCGATATCGCGATCGACACCGCGGCCGAAACCGGTGGTCGAGGCCTCCTCCGTCGCCCATTCGGACTTGCCGTGGGCGGCATAGTCCACGCCGCAGAGATCGATCAGCTGCTCGAAGCGCAGCGCGCTGTCATCGCGCAGCTGCGTGCACACGGCTTTGAGCTCGGCTGCGGGGACCGTGAGTGTCAACTCGCCGAGGGCGGAGACAAGCCCGAGCCCTTCCCCTGCCCAACGACTCTGCAGCACATGCGCAAGGGCGTCGAGACGGGCGTCGCCGGTGGAAGCGATGGTCTGAGACATGATGAGGTGTGTTACCGGCCTGATCCGCGCCTCAGCGCGCGATGGTGTTGGTGCGGCGGATCTTGTTTTGGAGCTGCAGCACACCGTAGAGCAAGGCCTCCGCCGTCGGCGGACAGCCCGGCACATAGACATCTACGGGCACGATGCGATCGCAACCGCGCACCACCGAGTAGGAATAGTGATAGTAGCCGCCGCCGTTGGCACAGGAGCCCATGGAAATCACCCAACGCGGCTCAGCCATCTGGTCATAGACCCGCCGCAGCGCCGGCGCCATCTTGTTGACGAGCGTGCCGGCGACGATCATGACGTCGCTCTGGCGCGGACTCGGCCGGAAGATGATGCCGAAGCGGTCCAGGTCGTAGCGGGCTGCACCCGCGTGCATCATCTCGACGGCACAGCAGGCGAGGCCGAACGTCATGGGCCACAGCGACCCGGTCCGCGCCCAGTTGATGAGCTTGTCGGCCGTTGTGGTCACGACGCCCTCGTCGAGCACGCCCTCAATACCCATGGTGCCCTCCTCCAGCAGTCAGCGAGGCAGTCAGCGAGACGAAGTGCGGGACGACGCGGGCGGCTGTCAGACGCATCGCGCCCCTGATCACTCCCATTCGAGGGCCCCCTTGCGCCACTCGTAGATAAAGCCGACCACCAGTATCCCCAGGAACACCGACATGGCGATGAAGCCAGCCATGCCAAGGTCTTCCAGCACAACGGCCCAGGGAAATAGGAAGGCGATTTCCAGGTCAAAAATGATGAATAGGATTGCGACCAGGTAGTAGCGCACATCGAACTTCATGCGCGCATGCTCGAAGGCCTCGAAGCCGCACTCATACGGAGAGTCCTTCGCCTGGTCGGGCCGACGGGGGCCGAGCAGGGTACCGAGTACCCGCGGCACAAAGCCGATCAGCAGCGCGAGTACCAGAAAAATCAGGATATGGAGATAGTCTTCCAGCACGCGCCGCTCGCCTGTTCGGGTGGGGGTTGCGATGTCGGTGCTGTTGCAGACAGCACCTGAAGCGCGCGGGAGTCTAGAGCAGGGAGACCTATGCTGTCAAGCAGACCGGCACAGAGAATCTCTTTATTTTCAGCAAGTTACTGCTTAAGCCTGAGCCTTGGGTGGCTCTGGCGAGCCCCGCTTGCGGCTGACGAGCGCTGAGGGTTGATGTCATTAATGGTGCCGACGGCCGGAGTCGAACCGGCACGGCTTGCGCCACTGCCCCCTCAAGACAGCGTGTCTACCAATTCCACCACGTCGGCAGGTGATTCGATCAGCGGCCGGTTGTGCTCCCAGCCACCATCAGTTATTGCTCTGGCCGTCCATGCCTTCATCGGCGGGGACAGGCGGCAGGTCCACGCCGCCCTCCGCGGGTGCAGCCCCCGATGGGACGGGGACATCCACCGGCGGCAGATCCGTGTCGCCCGGCACCATATCCGGCGCGCCCGTCTGGGCCGGCGCCTCATCTAGTGTCACGGTATTCGGCGCCACATTATCAGGCGCCGCATTCTCAGGCGCCCCATTCTCAGGCGCCAGGGCATCAGGCCCCGCCGTGCCTTCGCCGGCAGCACCGTCTGCATCCGGCGTCAGCGGCAGATCGCCTGTATCCGCGGGCATCACGGGCGGTGCTTCGATGCCGTCCATGAGGCCCCGGGGCTCGCCCACCTGCGCTGCAAAGTAGGCGAGCGCCATGCTGGTCAAGAAAAACGTCGTCGCCATCACCGCGGTGGTGCGCGTCAGGAACGACGCTGAGCCGCGGGAGCCGAACACCGTCGCCGAAGCGCCGCTGCCGAAGGCGGCACCCGCGTCCGCGCCCTTACCGTGCTGGATCAGAATCAACCCGATCAAGCCGAGGGCGAGAAGCAGGTGCAGGATGGTCAGGAAGAGCTGCATGTCATGTGATGTCTTAGTCGACCGTCGGACCTGGCGCCGTATCCGCCGGCGTGCTGTCCTCGCCCCTGTCAGGCGTTGTCTTCGCCGGCCCGGCAGATAGCGATGAAGTCGGCTGCCTTCAGCGAAGCGCCGCCGATGAGCCCGCCGTCAATATCGGCCTGCGCGATGAGCTCGGCGGCATTGCCGGGCTTCATGCTACCGCCGTACAAAATGCGGAGCCCGTCGGCGATCTGTTTGCTCTTACTCGCGATGCGTTGGCGCAGAAACGCATGAACTTCCTGTGCCTGCGCGGGCGTTGCCGTCACGCCCGTGCCGATGGCCCACACCGGTTCGTAGGCTACGACGCCATGGGCAAAGGCATCCACACCTTCCGCATCCAGTACGCCGTCGATGTGCTTGGCGACGACGGCTTCGGTCTTGCCGCTTTCGCGCTCCTCGAGCGTCTCGCCGACGCAGAGGATGGGCACGAGCCCATTGGACACGGCCTGCGCGTACTTACGGGCAATCAAGGCATCCGTCTCACCGTTGAACTGCCGACGTTCGGAATGCCCGATGATGGCGTAGCGGCAGCCGAAGTCCTTCAGCATCGCCGCGGACACCTGGCCGGTGAACGCACCGCCTGGTTCCTGGGAGACGTCCTGAGAGCCCCAGGCGATGGCGCTCTCAGCGAGCAGATCTTGGGCAATATACAGATACGGGAACGGCGGGCAGACGGCCACATCCACCTTCTGCATGCCGGCTACACCCGCCTTGATGCCGTTCAGCAGGTCCGTCGCCTCGGCCTTGGT
Source organism: Thiohalocapsa sp. (assembly GCF_019695415.1). GTDB lineage: Bacteria > Pseudomonadota > Gammaproteobacteria > Chromatiales > Chromatiaceae > Thiohalocapsa. The sequence goes on along the minus strand of NZ_JAIFKJ010000149.1, from coordinate 695 downwards.
GCCGTTCATCTTCCAGTTGCCAGCAATCAAAGGCCGTCGCATCGGAAATCTCCCGCTGAAAAGCCGGCTAGTGTAGCCGCAGGTCGCCCGGCACGCAAGAAATCAAGAGCCGCACGGGTTCCACCCGCTGCCGGCGTTAGCTTACACTCCTCGGGATGGCCAAGGGAAAAAAGAAGAAGCCCGCCACCGGCGGCAATACCATCGCCCTCAACAAGAAGGCGGGGCACGAATACCACATCGAGCAGCGCTTCGAATGCGGACTCGCCCTGGAGGGGTGGGAGGTCAAGGGCCTCCGCGCGGGGCGGGTGCAGCTCAAGGAGAGCTACGTCAAGATCCTGCACGGTGAGGCTTTCCTTATCGGCGCGCACATCTCGCCGCTGCCCTCCGCCTCCACCCATGTAGAGCCGGATCCGACCCGCACCCGCAAGCTGCTGCTCAAGCGCGCCGAGCTGAACCGGCTCATCGGCCAGACCGAGCGCGCCGGCTACACCCTGGTGCCCACCGCCATGTACTGGAAGCGCGGCCGCGCCAAGCTCGAGATCGGCCTCGCCAAGGGCAAAAAGCTCCACGATAAACGTGCGACGGAAAAAGACCGCGACTGGCAGCGCGAGAAAGAGCGCATCTTCAAGCAGCACTGAGTCCGGGAAACCGCGTTTTCCGGCTCCGTCGGATTTTTGGGCAGGATGCCCAATAAA
>NZ_JAIFKJ010000271.1 GCF_019695415.1 Thiohalocapsa sp. | reverse complement strand
GCGCGGACCGGCGCGGCGGCGGGCTCGCGCTGCTGCCCCCAGGTCGCCCTCCCCACCCGTTCTTCCACCGGTCCCCTCTAGCCGCCTCCCTTCTCCCGCCGCCTGAGCCACGCCCCCAGGTCCTGGGCATTCAGCTCCAGGTCCACGGCAAGCAGCTGGCGCGCCTCACCAGCGCACAGCCGTGCTCGCGCGCCTCGGCCAGCAGATGCGCGGTGATGACATTCTTGATGCGGTCCTTGCGTGCCACCGCAGGCTGCTCGGCCTGCGCCAATGCGATGGCAGCGAGGTCTTTGATGCCGCGCCGAAGCGGGTGGGCGTGCCGCGCGGGATCGTCGATACGGCAGTCGTGCGTGAGGAAGGCGGCCTTCGGCTCAAGTGCACAGTCTCGTGGGCGCAATGCGAGCCCTCGTGAACATGACAATCACATGACGATTCGATGACCGGTTCGCGGTGGCAAAGGCGTGGCTTGGGGCCATAGACTCCGGCGCCGGAGCAGGAGTGAGACCTTACCCGGGTCGGACCGAGCCCTGCATCCATCTGCGACATCTCATCATCGCTTTGGAGCCGAGGACCGATACATGAACCATCCCCGTCGCCCGATGGCCCGGCTGCGCCATCTGCTCATGGCCGCACTGCTGTGCAGTCTGGCCGCCCCAACGCAGGCCGAGCAAGCCGAGCAGGCCGAGCAGGATAGCAGCCTCAAGCTCCTCGGCACCGGGGCCAGCTTCCCGGCACCGCTGTATCTCCGTTGGTTCCGCGACTACTACCTGGCTCATCCAAACGTTCAGGTGGACTACCAGAGCATCGGCAGCGCCGGCGGCGTCAGGGACCTGATCGGCGGCCAAGTGGACTTCGCGGGCTCCGATGTGCCGCTCACCGAAGAAGAAGCCGCGCAAGTGTCCGGCGGCGTGCGCCAACTGCCCATGGCGGCCGGCGCAATCGTGGTGGTCTACAACCTGGAGGCAGTGCCGGAGCTGAAGCTGAGCCGGGATGCAATGGTGGGGATCTTCTCCGGCAGCATCGCGCGATGGAATGATAAGGCCATCGCCGCCACCAACCCGGACGTGACTCTGCCGGATTTGCCCATCGTTGTAGTGGCGCGCGCCGATGCCAGCGGCACCACCTATAAGTTCACGCGCCACCTGAGCGCGCTGAGCCCCCAGTTTGCGGCAGAGGTCGGCACCGCCATGAAGCCGGACTGGACGGATGCCCTCAAGGCGCGTGCCGGGCTGGTCCGCGCGCCCGGCAACGGCGGCGTCGCGGCCACTGTTCGTGCCGTGCCGGGCAGCATCGGCTATGTGCAGTACGCCTGGGGCTTCCTGCCGGGCCTCAGCATCGCCGCATTGGAAAACCGCGCCGGTCAGATCGTCGCCCCCAGCAAGGCCAACTTCGATGCGGCGCTCGACTCCATCATGACGAGCCAAGACATCGCCAACACGACGGACCCGGCGGGTGCAGATGCCTACCCCATCATCGGCGTGTCCTGGCTGATACTGCGCAAAGAGTATGACGACCCGGCGAAACTGCCGGCGCTGAAGGCCGTCATCGACTACGCGATGGGGCCGGGCCAGGCGGTCACCGACCAGCTCGGCTATGTACGCTTCCCGGAGGCGGTGACCGAGTACGTCGAGGGCCAGCTCGAGTAGCAGCCTGAACGAGAACCCGCGGGCGGGTCGGCGACGCCGATCAGGCGCCGAATAGGTCTTTGAGCGCCTGCACCGTCGTCTGCCGCCCCAGCTCGCCGATGGCCGTGGTCAGCGGTATGTCCTTGGGGCACACGCGCACGCAATTCTGGGCGTTGCCGCAGTCGCTCAAGCCACCCTCGGCCATGATGGCGTGCAGCCGCTCGGACTTGTCGTAGCGCCCGAGCGGGTGCGCGTTCAGCAGGCGCACCTGGGCGAGGGCGGCGGGTCCGACGAAGCCGTCTTCGCCCGCCGGCTCGTCGCCGAACTGCGGGCAGGCCGCGAGGCAGATGCCACAGCCCATGCAGCGGCTGTAGAGATAGTCCGCGGCCCACTGACGCTGAGAGATGCGCGGCGAGCGCTCGTGCGTGTCCCACGGGCCATCCAGGCGCACCCAGGCCTGGACGCGCTCTAAGCTCTCGAAGAGCCGCGCGCGGTCCACCATCAGATCCCGCACCACCGGGAACTTCGGCAAGGGCTCCAGGCGGATCACATCGCCCAGCTCGGAGAGCAGCGTCGAGCACGATGGCCTGGGGTGGCCGTCGATGAGCATGGCGCAGGCGCCACAGACCTCCTCCATGCAGTTGTGCTCGAACGCCACGGGGTCCACGCGCTTGCCGTCGACGGTGACGGGGTCGAGCCGCAGCGCGCGCAGCACCGAGACGACGTTGTCGTCGGGCTTGGCTGGCACCCGGAAGCGCTGCCAGTAAGGCGGCGTGTCCGGGGCGTCCTGGCGGCGGATCTGCAGCTCGACGCTGCGGCTGTGCGGTGCGCTGGCCAGGCCCATCAGCGGTAATCCCGCGGCTGATCCGGTGCCAGCACGCTCAGGTCTACGGGCTCGAATTCGATGTGCGGACCCTCGGCGGTGTGCTCAGCGACGGAGGTCTTGAGCCAGCGCTCGTTGCCGGCACGCCAGCGCTCGCGGTAGTGCTCCCAGTCCGGGCTGTCGGCCTCCCGGGCCGACGGCAACGGCAAATCGAATTCGGGCTTGTAGTGGGCGCCGCGACACTCGTCCCGGGCGCGCGCGCTCGCCGCCATGACGCGGGCGAGGCGGATCATGTCCTGCACCTGCCGGGCATGGGCCAGGGTCTGGTTGGCCCAAGTGCTCGCTTCACCCAGGGCCATGCGCGCGGCGCGCCGATCCAGCTCGGCCAACTCGTCCAGCGCCAGATCCAGGCTCGCGTTGTAGCGCACCACGCCGAAGCCGCTGGTCATCAAGCCGCCCAGCCCGTCGGGCAGCAGCTAAGGAATCACACTGGCTTGCGCTGCCCTCAGCCAGGGGTTGGTTGC
>NZ_JAIFKJ010000010.1 GCF_019695415.1 Thiohalocapsa sp. | reverse complement strand
TCTCGCCGCCCCACGTGGAGAACTACGAGGACTACCACCTCACCGAAGACATGGCGGACAAGGCCATCACCTGGATGCGGCGCCACCTGGCGGTGAACCCGGATCGACCCTTTCTGATGTACTGGGCGCCGGGCGCGGTACACGGGCCCCATCACGTGGCAACGGAGTGGGCCGATAAGTACAAGGGCCAGTTCGACGACGGCTGGGATGCTTACCAGCAGCGTACCTTCGAGCGGCAGAAGGCGATGGGCTGGATCCCCGCGGACACACAACTGGCGCCGCGCCCCGAAGGTATGCCGGCCTGGGACGATATCCCCGATGACGAAAAGGCCTTCCAGGCGCGGCTGATGGAGGTGTACGCCGGCTTCCTCGAGCACACGGACGTGCAGGTCGGCAAACTGATTGACGAGCTCGACGCGCGCGGCATCCGCGATAACACCCTGGTCATTTATATCTTGGGTGACAATGGCGCCTCGGCCGAGGGAATGGAGGGAACGGTCGCCGAGTTGAATGCGCAGAACGGCATTCCCTCCACCGTGGATGAACACATCGCCGTGGTGGATCAGCTGGGTGGACTCGATGCGATTGGCGGGCCCAGGATGGACAACATGTACCACTCCGCCTGGGCCTGGGCCGGTGACAGCCCCTTCCGCTACACCAAGCTCATCGCCGCGGACTGGGGCGGTACGCGCACACCGATGGTGATTTCCTGGCCGAAGCGCATTCAGCCTGACGATACGCCGCGGTCTCAGTTCACCCATGTCAATGATGTGGTGCCGACCCTTTACGACATCCTCGACATCACCCCACCGAAGGTGGTCGATGGTCACGAGCAGGATCCCCTCGACGGCGTGAGCTTCGCCAGCACCTTTGCTTCGGCCGATGCGCCCGAGGTGAAGACGACCCAGTACTTCGACATCATGGGCAGCCGCGGTATCTATCACGACGGCTGGATGGCCAGCACCTTCGGGCCGCGCACGCCGTGGGTCGCTGCGATGCCGGATCTCGCCAACTGGGACCCCGCACAGGATGAGTGGCAGTTGTTCGACACCCGCAGCGACTACTCGCTGATGAACGATCTTGCGGCCGAGCGGCCCGAGAAACTGGACGAACTCAAAAAGCTGTACCTGGAGGAGGCCGAGGCGAACAAGGCGCTGCCTGTCGGAGGCGGTCTCTACGCCGTGCTCAATCCCGCAGAAATGAAGAGTAGCTCCAACACCGAGTGGACAATGTTCGATGGGATGACCCGCATTCCCGAGAGTCAGGCGCCGAACGTGCGCAATGGCAATCTACGGGTCGAGATCGAGGCCGAGGTGCCCAAGAACGTTAACGGCGTGCTCTTCGCCATGGGTGGCTATGCCGGCGGTGTGAGTCTCTATGCGCTGGATGGAGAGCTCTATTACGAATACAGCGCTCTGCTCCTCAAGCGTGACAAGATAAAGGTCGGCGCCTTGCCCGCCGGTGACGTCACGATCGTCTACGAGATGAAGACGCCGATGGAGCGGGCCGCGCCTGCGGAGCTCAAGTTCTGGATCAACGGCAAAGAAGCGACCACTGGCACGCTGCAGCGCACGGTGCCTGGCGGCTTCACGGCATCCGAGACTTTCGACGTGGGCATGGACATCGGTTCGCCGGTCGCGGACGACTATTTTGACAAGGCGCCATTCGAGTTCGAAGGCACTTTGAAAAAACTCTATTTCAAGTACCTCTAAGTGCAGTAATTTCTGCCAGGGGCTGAAGTCGGAGCGTGTTTTCGATTGCGCGCCTGGTGCCGGTAGAAACATCAATCGTTCGGGAGGGTTCAGTAATGCGGATTGCGGATGCCAGCACCAGGAAAAAAGGCGTTTCTATTGCCACGCTCACGGGGGGCATGGCTTTAACGCTGCTCCTAGCCGGCTGTGATCAGCCAGATCCGGGCGCTGATACGGCGAGCTCGCAACCCGCTGCCGCCGATCCAGGCGTCGCCGCGGCCCCGGGTGAGGTCCTCCCGTTCCCCGCGCCGCCTATGGGCGGCTCCGTGGCCCCGACCATGCAGGAGTCCGTGCACAAGTGGCGCGAAACGCCCAGCTACCTGCCGGACGACGCCCCGAATATCCTCATCGTCATGCTCGACGACGTGGGTTTCGGCCAGGCGGGCACCTTCGGCGGTGATATCAACACGCCGACCCTTTCGCGCCTCGCCGAAGAGGGGATCGCCTATAACCGCTTCCACACCACGGCCCAGTGTTCACCCACCCGGGCGGCCCTGCAGACCGGCCGCAACCACCACCGGGTCGGCGCTGGTCAGATCTCCGAGTTCGCCAACGACTGGGACGGATACACGGGCGTTATCCCGAAGTCGTCGGCAACCCTCGCCGAGGTGCTCAGCGACTATGGCTACGCGACCGCAGCCTTCGGCAAGGAACACAACACGCCGATCGACCAGCTGGCCAACGGCCCCTACGACCGTATGCCGACGGGCCGGGGCTTTGATTACTTCTACGGGTTCATGGCCGGTGAGACCTCCCAGTGGGAGCCGGCGCTGTGGGAAAACACCAACCCGATCTCGCCACCCCATGTGGAGAATCACGAGGACTACCACCTCACGGAAGACCTGGCGGACAAGGCGATCACCTGGATGCGGCGTCACCTCGCCGTCAATCCGGATCGTCCCTTCCTGATGTACTGGGCGCCGGGCGCGGTGCATGGCCCGCATCATGTCGCCAGTGAGTGGGCAGACAAGTACAAGGGCAAGTTCGATGACGGCTGGGACGCTTCCCATCAGCGCACCTACGAGCGCCAGAAGGCCATGGGTTGGATCCCCGAGGATTCGGTGAAAGCGCCGCGACCGGACACCATGCCGGCCTGGGAGGATATCCCCGACGACGAAAAGCCGTTCCAGGCACGCCTGATGGAAGTGTTTGCAGGTTTCCTGGAGCATACGGACGTGCAGGTCGGCAAGCTCATTGACGAGCTCGAGGCCCGCGGCGTTCGCGACA
>NZ_JAIFKJ010000024.1:2288-2979 GCF_019695415.1 Thiohalocapsa sp. | reverse complement strand
TCCCTGCCTCTCCCTCGTCGGTCCTCCCGCCCCGCCCTACCCCTCGCCCTCCCCCGCCCCCGGACGGTGCGCATCCCCGCGTCTAGGTCGTCGGTGTTGGAGTCCTTCATCTTCGCCTCGGCAATCACGCGGGGCTGGGCGCGCGTCACCGAACCGGCCTTGGCTCGCCCCGGCTCCTTGCTGCCGGACTTCAGACCCGCCGCCTTCTTTAAGAAGTATGTCGCCGGCGGCGTCTTCAGCGCGAAAGTGAACGACTTGTCCTGGTAGATGGTAATCAGCACGGGCACCGGCGCGCCCGGCTCGATCTCGCCGGATGCGGCGTTGAACGCCTTGCAGAACTCCATGATGTTCAGGCCGCGCTGGCCAAGCGCCGGACCGATAGGCGGCGACGGATTGGCCTGGCCGGCCGGAACCTGCAGTTTGAGATATCCTGTTACCTTTTTCGCCATCAGTTTCCCCTAAGACATTCGTGGCAAGCTCTCGCTGCCTCGGGTTAGCGGTCCAACGGGCGGCGCGCCCTCCCGCAAACTGCCTCCGCGCGCGGAGGCCTCGGATTATCACGGCGGATGAGCGCCGTGATTACAGTCGGCTGCGTGCCGATACCATGTTCAGATTTCGCCCCCCGGCTCCTTCTTCCACCGCGCCGTCGGCGGTTACATCTTCTCGACCTGTCCGTATTCAAGCTCGACCG
>NZ_JAIFKJ010000024.1:0-2278 GCF_019695415.1 Thiohalocapsa sp. | reverse complement strand
GTACACGGCAAATACATGCCGTGAGCGCATTCGGCCGTCGGCCGATGACTGTTATGATTTCGCCCCCCGGCTCCTTAGCGCGCCACCACGGCGGCGGTTACATCTTCTCGACCTGTCCGTACTCCAACTCCACCGGCGTCGCGCGGCCAAAGATCGACACGGCGACCTTGAGGCGCGAACTCTCCTCGTCGACCTCCTCCACCAGACCGTTGAACGAGGCGAACGGCCCGTCGGCCACCCGCACCTGCTCGCCGATCTCGAACGTGACCGTGGGCTTCGGCCGCTCAACGCCCTCCTGCACCTGATGGAGGATGCGCTCGGCCTCGGACTCGGAAATCGGGATCGGCTTGTTCTCTGCCCCCAGAAAGCCCGTTACCTTCGGCGTGTTCTTCACGAGATGATAGGTGGCGTCGTTCATATCCATCTTGACGAGGACGTAGCCGGGGAAGAACTTGCGCTCTGCATTGACCTTGCGGCCGCGGCGCATCTCCACGACTTCTTCCATCGGCACGAGCACCTCTTCGAACGCATCGGCCAGACCATGCGTCTCGGCCTCTTTCCTGATGCTCTCCGCCACCTTCTTTTCAAAATTCGCGTATGTGTGAACGATGTACCAGCGCTTCGACATGGCCTGCTTGATGGCCCCTTCGTGTTCTTGAATGTCGTGTTTTCGGGCGCGGTGCGGGGGCGTCTAGCGGCTGGCGTCAAGCAGCAGGCCGACGATGCCGCCCAGGATCTGATCCGCAATGAAGAAGAAGATAGACGCCAGCGTCACCATGATCAGGACCATGATCGTGGTGATGATCGTCTCGCGGCGCGTCGGCCATGTCACCTTGGCCGTTTCCTGCCGCACCTGCTGGATGAATTCGAAAGGGTTGGTCTTCGCCATGCTGCACCAAATTCCGCCGCACCAAACCGTCACGAAGCGTCGCGGCCGCGTTATCGTTTGCTCCGGCGAGGCCGGTCTTCCCAATGGCAGGAGTGGAGGGACTCGAACCCCCAACCCCCGGTTTTGGAGACCGGTGCTCTAGCCGATTGAGCTACACTCCTCCGCGCGCCCGCACGTCGAGCGCCCAAAAACGCGACAACGCGACCCGACCCCTTTCAGCCTGACCGTCCATCAAACCTTGGGGAGAGCCGCAACAGCTTCTGATGCCTTTGTAAACCTGAGCGTTGACAAATAACACCGAACGCCGGGGAATGCCAGCAGAAAATTGTTGATTTCCTGTGGAAAGTTGTTCCACGCCCTCGGCCGGATCGCACTGCTGGAGCGGGTGAAGGGAATCGAACCCTCATCTTGAGCTTGGAAGGCTCCTGCTCTACCATTGAGCTACACCCGCCTGCCGTCCAGATGCCGCACTTGCGGGAGTCTCATCGCCTTATTTTAGGACGGATGTCAAGATCGCAAGCCCAGCGCCGCAAATAGGCCCGTTCGGCAGTCTTGCCGTTGCTCGACGAGTTTGCCGTGCATAGCTGTCCGCGCCCCGGCGCTCACGATTGCGTGAGACGTCTCAATCGCTATATCTCTGGTAGCGACAGACGCCGCAAATGCGTCTTAAAAACGATAGCCCCGCAAAACACGCAAAGACCACCACATCGTGTCCGACAATTCCGACATCCCCGGAAACGGCGCCGCGCCGGAAGGCGACGGCTTCGACATCCGCACCAGATCCATCACCAGCGAGATGCGCAGCTCATACCTCGATTACGCGATGAGCGTGATCGTGAGCCGCGCGCTGCCCGATGTGCGCGATGGGCTCAAGCCGGTCCACCGGCGCATCCTGTACACGATGCAGGAAAACGGGCTGGACTGGAACAAGCCCTACAAGAAGGCCGCGCGCGTCGTCGGTGATGTGATGGGCCGCTATCACCCGCATGGCGATGCAGCCATTTATGATGCCCTGGTGCGCATGGCGCAGGACTTCTCCATGCGCCTGCCGCTGGTCGACGGCCAGGGCAACTTCGGCTCCATCGACGGCGACCCCCCGGCGGCCATGCGCTACACCGAGTGCCGGCTGGAGAAAGTCGCGCATTCGCTGCTCGACGACATCGACAAGGACACCGTCGATTACCAGGACAACTACGACAATTCCGAGCGCGAACCGACCGTCCTGCCGGCGAAGTTCCCGAACCTGCTGGTCAACGGCGCGGGCGGCATCGCGGTTGGCCTGGCGACGAACATCCCGCCGCACAATCTGAACGAGATCACTAACGCCTGCATCGCCTATCTCGACAACCCGGCAATCACCATCGACGAACTGATCGAGATCGTCCCCGG
>NZ_JAIFKJ010000561.1 GCF_019695415.1 Thiohalocapsa sp. | reverse complement strand
GAGCTCGCGACCTTTTAGTCCACCCACGGCCGCAGAGCGGCGGAGGCTCGCGCCGCCGCTCAACGTTGCCGGATCAGGCCTTATCAGAGCAAACGCGCCGGTGGCGTCGCCGCGTCGATAGGCGCTCTCGCGGCGCAGAGCGCCGGAAAGAACCAATTAAGTATACCGTCCCCGTTTCGGGGGGCTGAGCATCGAGCAGAGCAGCGCGTGCGGCCGCGCGACGACCGAGGGCCGCCGGTGGAGCCCGGCGGCTGTGGTTACCACATCAGGTCGTCCGGAACCTCGAAATCGGCATAAGGATCATCGGGATCGGCCACACCCGGCTTATTCCAGAGGACCAGGGTACTGGGGTCGGTCGCCTCCGCGCGCTCCGCCACCGCCGCAGGCACGAGCTCGTAGAAGTCGTCGTGGCGCACGATGGCGAGCTCGCCGTCGGCGATGGCCTTTTGCTGCGGTGCCTTGACGTAGAGTCGTTTGAGCGCGGAGCCGTCGGCAAAGTTATAGGCGACGTCACCGCCATCTCGGGAGACGCGGTTATCCCGCACCAGCTGCCAAAGGGCCACAAGCTCCGCCTTGCGTTGGCGCTCGGCCTCGCGCCGGCGGTTCAATTCCTGATCGCGCTCGCGTTTCGCGGCGGCCGCGCGCTCGGCGGCAGCACCGCGCTCGGCATCGTCCGCTGCACGCCCGCCGCCGGCACGCTTCTGCTTGCGCTTCTTGGTTTTCGCTTGTTTCAGCTGCTGCTCATTGACGAGCCCTGCCTTTAGCAGCTGGTCCTGCAGCGAGTTGGCCATGTGATTTGCCTCCACAACGGCGGCCGAAGGGCAGGACCGAGCACACGTCGGTACCGCCCGAGGAGCGTTCGGTCATTCTAGCCCAGCGGCGCTGGGGCTTGCCGGGCGCAGGCTGTCGCTCGCAAAGCGCGGGCAGTAGAATCCCGGCGCGACACCGAGGACATCGCTAAAGTCGCGATGCGCCTCCCACCCGCCGCCCAGCTCACTACCGACCCGGAGAACCGCCGCCATGCATCGTCCTGCCCGCCTGCTCGCCCTCGGCCTACTCGGCCTGCTGCCTGCACTCGCGGCAGCCGAGGGTGTGGGGTTTGTCAACATGGAGCGAGTCTTCGCCCAGAGCCCGCAGGGCCGGGCTGTCCAGGAGCGTCTCAACGCAGAGTTCGGCGACGAACAACAGGAATTCGCCCGCCGCGAGCAGGAGATCCGGCAAATGCAAGCCCGACTGGAGCGCGACAAGCCGCTGATGAGCAAGGCACAGCTCGAAAAGCAGGAGGCAGAGATCAAGGATCTGATTGCCCAGTTCGAGGACGACTTCGCCAAGGTGCAGGAGCAGGTAGCCAAGATCCAACAGGAAGAAGGGCAGAAGCTGATGGAGCCCGCACGCGAAGCCATCGAGGCCGTCGCCAAAGAGAAAGGCATCTCTGCGGTGTTTGAGGTCAGCACCTTCGACCCCAACCGCGCCGGCATGCTCTTCTTCGAGCAAGGGGCGGAAGTAGACCTGACGCAGGCCGTCATTGATGCGCTAAACGCGGACTGAATCTCTGCGTGGCCCTCCGGGCCTGATTCAGCGCACCGCCCGCCGCCAGGCGCTACCAGCACCCGTCCACCCGCCGCGCGGCTGCTGACAGCCCGGTTCCATAACCCAGGTCATCCCGGGGCGCTGCTGCATGGTTCTGGCGACATGACCCCTGGTTTACAATGGAGTAGCAGACTCGCGAGCATGGCACATCGGGCGCCGACGCGGGCTGTAAACAAAGCCTCATGCGCACGCCGACCCGGCAACAGCGTGCGCGAACGGGGCCGGAACCTGCTCCCGGGGCAACCACTCGCGCCGCTCAGGGCGCGCTGCTGCGGAGGACGATGACCCGATGCTCGGCGAAACACATGACCTGCTCCACGAGTTCCCGGAGCTGGAAGGCCAGATCGAAAACCTGCGCGAGTCCAACACGGATTTCGCGGCGCTGATGGACCAGTACGACGATCTGGACGCGCGCGTGCGCAAGCTTGAGGAGCTCGGCACCCCGGTGGCGGACGAAACCATCGAAGATCTCAAGAAGGAACGACTGCAGCTCAAAGACAAGCTCTACGATCTACTGCGGCCGGAAGGATGAGCCTTAACACCGACAGGCCGTCGCCCCCGACAGCCTGAGCGCCGCAACATCAGGCCCGCGACCGCCAGGTGGACGGCGTGCGCGGGTCGCGCCGGCGCATCTTCCTTGCGGCTCACCCCGACGCATGGACGGGGCACACCCACCTGCCACAACCCCTCGACGGCAGCTACGCCGGCGGGCGATGACCTAGCTCGCAGCGCTCGCACGGGCGCACCGCGACCCGCACTCGCCGCCCGCACCTGCTTCTCGCTCATGCCTGGGGCCCAGGCTGGTCTCTCGGCACAGCCGGCGCCGAACGGGCTCGCCTCCGAGTGCTCGGCCCTGCAAAACAGATAACAGCAATTACTATCGATGCCGAAACACGGCCAAGTCGCCGACGCCGCCGACAACGCGGATCGCGCACGCTCACGTCATCTCCGCCCCCTGGTGCGGCTGCTCGGCTTCACCTGGCCCTACCGCGGGCGCCTGGCGCTGGCGCTGGCGGCGTTGGTGCTGGCAGCGTTGGCGCTGCTCGCCTTCGGGCAGGTGATTCGCGCCGTCGTCGATCGCGGACTCGCCAGCGGCTCACCGCAGGCGCTGAACCTGGCGCTGGGCGTATTCCTCGGCGTGGTGCTCCTGTTCGCCGCGTCGGTGGCCGTGCGCAGCTATCTGCTCAATTGGATCGGGGAGCGGGTCGTCGCAGACATCCGCCGTGCGGTCTTCGCGCGCGCCCTCACCCTGGACGTGGGGTTCTACGAGACCACCCGCACCGGTGAGCTCATTGCACGCCTCACCAGCGACACAGCGCTGCTGCAGGTGGTCGTAGGCTCGACCCTGGCCATGGGGCTGCGCAGCGCCATCCTCGCCGCCGGCGGCTTGGTGATGATCGCGATCACCAGCCCCAAGCTCACCGCCTTGGTGCTGCTCGGCGTGCCGGTGGTGATCCTGCCCACCTGGCTCATCGGGCATCGGGTACGACGCCTCTCGCGCCAGAGCCAGGACCGCATCGGCGACGTCGGTGCCTATGTGGACGAGACGCTGCATGCCATCCGGACCGTGCAGGCGAGCTGCCACGAGCCCATCGACGCCGAACGCTACGGCAACCGGGTGGAGCATGCCTTCAGCACGGCAATGCGCCGCTCGGTGGCCTCGGCGCTGCTCTCCGGTGTCGCGACACTGCTCGCCTTTGGCGCCATCGGCACGGTGCTCTGGCTCGGCGGCCATGCGGTGCTGGCCGGCGAGATGAGCGGCGGCGAGCTGTCCGCCTTTCTGTTCTATGCGGTGCTGATGGCGGGCTCGGTGGGCTCTCTGAGCGAGATTATCGCGCAACTGCTGCGCGGCGCCGGCGCTGCGGAACGGCTCATGGAGCTCCTGGTCACTGAGCCCGCCATCAAGGCACCGCCGGCGCCCACCCCTCTGCCGATACCGGCACGGGGACACATCCGCGCCGAGGGCCTGACCTTCCACTACCCAGCACGCCCGGATACCCCGGCGCTGGCGGGACTGGACCTGGACATCGCCCCCGGCGAGCGCGTCGCCCTGGTGGGACACTCCGGCGCCGGCAAGTCGACACTGTTCCACCTGCTGCTGCGCTTCTATGACCTACAGCAGGGCCGCATCACCTTCGACGGTGTCGACCTGCGCGCGCTGGACCCGGCAGAGCTGCGCCGGCATATCGCCGTGGTGCCCCAAGACCCGGTGATCTTCGCCACCTCCGCGGCCGAGAACATCCGTTACGGCACCGAGGAGGCCAGTGATGCCCAGGTACACGCGGCCGCCACCGCCGCACACGCGGACGGCTTCATCCAGCGACTGCCCCAGGGCTATGAGACCTTCCTCGGCGAGCGCGGCGTACGCCTATCGGGTGGCGAGCGCCAGCGCATCGCCATCGCCCGGGCCATCCTTCGCGACCCGGCGCTGCTGCTGCTCGACGAGGCCACCAGCGCGCTGGACGCCGAAAGCGAGCGCCTGGTGCAGGACGCGCTGTCCCACTTGATGATCGGGCGCACGAGCATCGTCATTGCCCATCGGCTCGCGACCGTGCGCGACGCGGACCGCATCCTGGTGCTGGACCACGGTCGCGTGGTCGCCCAGGGCCGACACGCCCAGCTCCTCGCCCAGGATGGGCTCTATGCACGCTTGGCTCAGCTGCAGTTCCAAGACCTGCCGACGGCGGCAACAGACTGAGCCCGGCGGGCCGGCGCACGTCTGTTGCGGCCTGATTCTCTAGGGAGATGCTGATTTGGCAGAGGGTTCTACGCCGTGTCAGAGCCCCATCTTTTCGAAGAAGTGCTTGACCCCGTCGAGCCAGCTGGTGGAGTGGGGGCTGTGGTGCTTACCACCGCTGCTGAGGGTCTCGTCCAACTCCTGAAGCAGCTCCTTCTGGCGCTCAGTGAGGTTAACCGGGGTCTCGACCATGACACGGCAGATGAGGTCCCCCACGGGGCCGCCGCGCACCGGCTTCACGCCCTTGCCGCGCATGCGGAACATCTTGCCGGTCTGGGTGCCCGGCGGCACCTTGAGCACCACCTTGCCAGTCAGGGTGGGCACTTCCAGCTCGCCGCCCAGCGCCGCCGTCGCGAAGCTGATGGGCACATCGCAGAAGAGGTGGCTCTCCTCACGGGTGAAGATGGGATGATCCTGCACCATCACCTGCACATAGAGGTCGCCGGGTGGGCCGCCCTGCTCGCCTGGCTCACCCTCGCCGGCAAGGCGAATGCGGTCGCCGGTGTCGACGCCCGGCGGCACCTTGACGTTGAGCGTCTTTTCTTCGCGCAGACGGCCGCTGCCTCGGCAGTGCTTGCAGGGGTCTTCGATCACGGTGCCTGAGCCGCGGCAGGCAGGGCAGGTCTGCTGGATGGAGAAGAAGCCCTGCTGCATGCGCACTTGGCCGTGACCGTGGCAGGTGCTGCATTCCTTGGGCTTGGTGCCGGGCTTGGCACCGCTGCCACCGCAGTGATGGCATTCGACGGTGCTGGGAATCTTGATGCTGACGTCCGTGCCGGCGACGGCCTCCTCCAGGGTCAGTGACAGCTCATACCGCAGATCGGTGCCGCGGTGGGTGCGCCTGCCGCCGGCTCGCCCACCGAAGATGTCACCGAAGACATCGCCGAAGATGTCCGAGAAGCCGCCGGCGCCGAAGTCCCCAGACCCGCCGCCGAAACCGCCCTGCCCGCTGACACCGGCGTGACCGAACTGGTCGTAGGCGGAGCGCTTACGGGGGTCAGTGAGGACGTCGTGAGCCTCCTTGGCCTCCTTGAACTTGGCAAGCGCCTCGGCGTCGTCCGGGTTGCGATCCGGGTGGTACTTCATGGCCATCCGGCGGAAGGCCTTCTTGATGTCCTGCTCGCTGGCGTTGCGGCTCAGACCAAGGACTTCGTAATAATCGCGGGGCATCGGCGTCGTCTTGAGGGGACTGCGTTGTTATTCGTCGTGGCGTGGGGGCGGTGCCCACCTTGGGCAGATCATCCGGCCCTCCAACGCAAGGACGCGTGAGCAGGTGCCCACGCGTCTCTCGTTGGGTCATGGCCGCACGGTGGGCCTTACTTCTTGTCGTCCTTGACCTCTTCGAACTCGGCGTCCACCACGTCGTCGTCGGCGCCACCGCCGGCGCTGCCGCCGGCCTCAGCGCCGCCGGCACCGGCAGCCCCGGCTCCGGACTCAGGCCCGCCCTGGTTCTGGGCGTAAAGGCGCTCGGCCATCTTCGCGGAGGCATCACCAAGCTCCTTGGTGAGCGACTCGATGCGATCCTTGTCCTCGCCCTGCATGGCCTCCTCGAGCGCCTTGATGGCGGATTCGATCTGGTCCTTCTCACCGGGCTCCAGCTTGTCTTCGCCGACCTGCTCCAGCGACTTGCGGGTGGCGTGGATCATGGTGTCCGCCTGGTTGCGGGCGCCGACCAGCTCGTGGAACTTCTTGTCCTCCTCGGCGTGGGCCTCGGCGTCCTTCACCATGCGCTCGATCTCGTCGTCCGAGAGACCGGAGCTGGCCTTGATCACGATGGACTGCTCCTTGCCGGTGGCCTTGTCCTTGGCCGAGACGTTCAGGATGCCGTTGGCGTCGATGTCGAACTTGACCTCGATCTGCGGCACGCCGCGCGGCGCCGGCGGGATGTCGGCGAGGTCGAAGCGGCCGAGGGACTTATTGTCCATGGCCCGCTCACGCTCGCCCTGGAGCACGTGTACGGTGACAGCGGTCTGATTGTCGTCAGCTGTCGAAAACACCTGGCTCGCGCTGGTCGGGATGGTCGTGTTCTTATCGATGAGCTTGGTCATGACACCACCAAGCGTCTCGATGCCGAGTGACAGCGGCGTCACGTCGAGCAGCAGCACGTCCTTGACGCCGCCGCCCAGCACACCGCCCTGGATGGCGGCGCCGACGGCCACGGCCTCGTCCGGGTTGACGTCCTTGCGCGGCGCCTTGCCGAAGAACTCCTGGACCTTCTCCTGCACCTTGGGCATGCGGGTCTGTCCGCCCACCAGAATGACCTCGTTGATCTCGCCGGCGCCGATGCCGGCATCCTTGAGTGCGGTCCGGCAAGGGGCGATGGTGCGATCGACGAGATCCTCCACCAGAGACTCGAGCTTGGCCCGGGTCAGCTTCACGTTGAGGTGCTTCGGGCCCGTCTGGTCCGCCGTGATGTAGGGCAGGTTGATGTCGGTCTGCTGGCTGGCGGAGAGCTCGATCTTGGCCTTCTCGGCGGCCTCCTTCAGGCGCTGCAGGGCGAGCGGATCGTTGCGCAGATCAAAGCCCTGCTCCTTTTTGAACACCTCCACCAGGTGGTCGATGATGCGCAGGTCGAAGTCCTCGCCGCCGAGGAAGGTGTCGCCGTTGGTGGACAGCACCTCGAACTGGTGCTCGCCCTCGATCTCGGCGATCTCGATGATGGAGATGTCGAAGGTGCCGCCGCCCAGGTCATAGACCGCGATCTTCTGATCGCCGCGCTTCTTGTCCATCCCGTAGGCCAGCGCCGCAGCGGTGGGCTCGTTGATGATGCGCTTGACCTCGAGGCCCGCAATGCGCCCCGCATCCTTCGTGGCCTGGCGCTGGGAATCGTTGAAGTAGGCCGGCACGGTGATGACGGCCTCGGTGACGGACTCGCCGAGATAATCCTCGGCGGTCTTTTTCATCTTTTGCAGCACCTTCGCCGAGACCTCCGGCGGCGCCATCTTCTTGCCGTTTACCTCGACCCAGGCATCGCCGTTGTCGGCCTTGACGATCTTGTACGGGACCATCTCCTTGTCCTTGGAGACGATGTGGTCCTCGTAGCGGCGGCCGATGAGGCGCTTGATCGCGAACAGCGTATTGGTCGGGTTAGTCACCGCCTGACGCTTGGCGGATTGGCCGACGAGGACCTCGCCGTCGCCCGAAAAGGCGACGATGCTCGGCGTGGTGCGATCACCCTCGGCGTTCTCGATCACCTTCGGCTTGTCGCCCTCCATGACGGCGACGCAGGAGTTGGTGGTGCCGAGGTCGATGCCAATGATCTTTCCCATGGTGTCTCTCCAAATCGAAACTGTGGTGAATCTGTTTGTTGCCCCCGGGTCGCACCGTCAGAGGCCGGAACTGCCGGGGAGGTTGGGCAAAACCTTGAAATTCTCAAGCCTACTTCGCGCCGCAAGCACTGCTCTCTCGCGTGGGCCTGAGCCGGGTCGGGTACTGCAGCCGCCGGCGCCCTGCATGTCCCGGCGGCGCGCGGGGCGACGGCACTGCGAGCCGCGCATCGGGCGCGCGTCAGGCCTCCGAAGAGACCATGACCAGTGCCGGGCGCACCAGCCGGCCATTCAGGGTGTAGCCGCTCTGAATGACGTTGGTGACGGTGTTCGCCGGTAGGTCCGAGCGCGGTTGCATGGACATCGCCTGATGGTAGTCAGGGTTGAATGGCTCGCCCTCCGGATGCACCCGCTCGACACCGAACTTGCTCATCACATCGCCGAGGAGCTTGAGCGTCAGCTCGGTGCCTTCGCGCAGCTTCGCGACGTCGGCATCGGGCTCCTGGGCGGCGGCGTAGCCAAGCTCGAGGCTGTCGCGCACCTGCAGCAGCTCCTTGATGAAGCCCTCCAGCGCGAACTTGTGCGCATTCTCAAGCTCCTTCGACTGGCGGCGGCTCATGTTTTCCATTTCGGCGCGGGTGCGCAGCAGCTGGTCGTGGGCCTGATCCGCCTTGGCGCGGGCGTCCTCCAGCAGCATGGTGAGGTGCGCCGGGTCGGGCTGCGCCTCCGGCCCGCCCGGGGCGTCTGGGTCATCCGCGTTTTGCCCGGCATCTCCGGCATCCGCGGCGCCGGCAGACGCTTGCTCGCCAACGGGCGCTTGCCCAGGTTCCGGCTGCTGCCCAGCTTCCTGCGCAGCTTGGGCTGCGGCGGTCTCCGTCTGGCTGTCGTGTTGCTGATCTCGCTCCGGATTCATGTTGTCTTCTCCAGGGACTGCCTTTTCTAGGCTTGCCTCTCCAGGGTGTGAATGTCTGTGTCTAAGCG
>NZ_JAIFKJ010000590.1:3809-8595 GCF_019695415.1 Thiohalocapsa sp. | reverse complement strand
GTCTTCCGCTTCACCCTGATGCTGAGCCAGAACCTGGCCCGCACCCGGGAGGTGCTGAATGCGGACATCTCCGAGCTGATGACGGGCCGCAAGGAGATCGATGAGGACCTTCTGGAAGAGTTGGAAATGCTCTTGGTCGCCGCCGACGTGGGCGTGCCGGCCACTACCCGCATCATCGAGGACCTGGCCTACCGCGTGAAGCTGCGCGAGGTCTCGGACCCCCGCGGCCTGCTGGAGGCGGTGCGCCGGCAGCTGGCGGAGATCGTCCACCAGGCGGATGCCCCGGTGCGCCAGCCGGCGCCGGGCAAGCCGCAGGTGATCCTGATGGTGGGCGTCAACGGTGTCGGCAAGACCACGACCATCGGCAAGCTTACCAAGCAGCTCCAGGCCGAGGGCAACCGGGTCATGCTCGCCGCCGGCGACACCTTTCGCGCGGCCGCTGTTGAGCAGTTGCAGGTCTGGGGGGAGCGCAATGACGTGCCTGTCATCGCCCAGCACACGGGCGCAGATCCGGCCTCGGTCATCTATGACGCCCTACAGGCGGCCACGGCCCGCGGCTGTGACGTGCTCATCGCCGACACCGCCGGCCGCCTGCATACCAAGACGAACCTCATGGAAGAGCTCAAGAAGATCGTCCGGGTGATGAAGAAAATCGACCCGGACGCGCCGCATGAGGTGATGCTGGTGGTGGACGCCACCACCGGCCAGAACGCGCTGCACCAGGCGGTCCAGTTCAACGAGGCGGTGCCCCTCACCGGCATTACCCTGACCAAGCTCGATGGCACCGCCAAGGGCGGCATCCTGTTCGCCATCGCCGAGCGGCTTCAGGTGCCGTTTCGCTTCATCGGCATTGGCGAGAAGATCGAAGACCTCAAGCCCTTCGAGGCCGATGTCTTTCTCGATGCGCTGATGGCGCCTTGACTCTTTAGGGGCGAGGAGCGAGGGGACCCAGCCAACACCCCGACTGACTCAGCTCCCGCCCCTTCCTCGAACCTCGACCCTCGAACCTCGCCACTCGTCACTCGTCACTCGTCACTCGTCACTCGCCATGATCGAATTCGAGCACGTCAGCAAGCGCTACCCTGAACGCGGCGACGCGCTCAAGGACCTGAGCTTCCGCCTGGCGCCGGGCGAGATGGCCTTTCTCACCGGCCATTCCGGCGCCGGCAAGAGCACCCTACTCAAGCTCATCGGCCTGTTGGAGCGCCCGACCCGCGGCAGCGTGCGCGTCGGCGACGAGGACCTCGCCCGGCTCCCCCGCCGGCGCATCCCGGCGCACCGTCGGCGCATCGGCATGGTCTTTCAGGACCACCGCCTGCTCGGCGAGCGCACCGTGTTTGACAATGTTGCTCTGCCGCTAGTGACTACCGGCATGCCCCGCAATGAAACGGCCAAGCGGGTGCGCGCGGCACTGGATCAGGTGGGGCTGCTCAAGCTCGAGCGCGCTCTGCCCCTGACCCTCTCCAGCGGCGAGCAGCAGCGTGTCGGCATCGCGCGGGCGGTGGTCGGCCGCCCCGAGGTCATCCTTGCCGACGAGCCAACCGGGAACCTAGACCCCGATTTGTCACGGGAGATCTTCCGGCTCTTCGAACGCTTCGTCGAAGTGGGCGTGAGCCTGCTCATCGCCACCCACGACCTGGAGCTGATCCAGGCGATGGGGCATCGCACCCTGGTCCTGAAGCAGGGCCGGCTCATCGCAGACTCCGCGGACCCGGAGACCCTGAAGCCCCGCCAGCCGGTCCATCAGCCTCGCCACGCCCCCCCGGCATGAGCATCCGGCGTCTGGCACAGAGGCCCTGCCAATGAAGCCGCGCGGACCCCGTTGGCTGCGCCGCCTGGCCACCTGGGCCGCCGACCACAGGCGTGCGGCCACCGACACGCTGGACCGGCTCATCCGTGCACCCCTAGCGACGCTGATGACGGTTGCCGCCATCGCCATCGCGCTGGCACTGCCAGCGACGCTGCTGGTCATCACCGACAACCTGGAGGGCCTCGCCGGCGACTGGCGCCGCGGCGCCGCGCTGTCGCTCTTCCTCGCGCCGAACATCGACGAGGCCGCAGGTGAGCAGCTGGCCGCGGCGTTGCGCACGCGCATCGATATCGGCAGAGTCGACGTCATCTCGCGCGAGCAGGGCCTTGCAGAATTTCGCCAATACAGCGGCCTCGCCGGTGCCCTGTCCCAGCTGCCGGGCAATCCGCTGCCCGTGGTTTTGGCGGTCTACCCGGCGGCCCAGGTCACCGGCGGCGACGACGTGAACGCCCTCCTGGAGGGCCTCGCCGCCCTGCCCGGCGTGGACTTCGCCCAGGCCGATGCCCAATGGGTGAAACGGCTGCAGGCCATCCTGTCGCTGCTGCGCGAGGGTGCCCTGCTGCTCGGTGCGATGCTGGCGCTGGGCGTCGTGCTGGTGGTGGGCAACACCATCCGACTGGAGATCGAGAATCGGCGCGACGAAATCCAGATCATGGATCTCGTCGGCGCCACCGGCGCCTTCATCCGCCGTCCCTTCCTTTATGCCGGCGCCTGGTACGGGCTCCTCGGCGCCATCCTCTCGTGGGGCCTGGTGGACGCTGCCATGGCATTGCTGCAGGCGCCCGTCGGCCGCGTCGCGGCACTCTACGATGCCCAATTACGCCTGGCCGGGCTCGATCTGCACCAGTCTCTGAGCCTGATGGGCCTAGGCGCCCTGCTCGGTGTCGTCGGCAGCGGCATCGCCGTCGGACGACATCTGCACCGGCTGCAACCCGTCTGAAGCCGGCCCCAAACCGGCCGGAGCCTAAGGAGTCGGGGTCAATTGTTTTGGATGACGATCCGCGGGAATTTCGCGGCGTAGTCCTTGGCCTGAAGCGAGAGCTTGGCCGCCGTCTTGCGGGCAATCTCCCGGTACATCTGCGAGATACGGCCGTCCGGGTCGGCGGCGACGCTCGGCTTGCCGGAGTCGGTCTCCTCGCGGATGTGGATGTCGAGCGGCAGCGAGCCCAGGAGCTGGATGCCGTACTGCTCGGCCATGGCGGCACCGCCGCCCTCGCCGAAGATGTGCTCTTCGTGGCCACACTTGGAGCAGATGTGGATGGACATGTTCTCCACCACGCCGAGCACGGGCACCTCCACCTTCTGGAACATCTTGAGGCCCTTGCGGGCGTCCAGGAGCGCGATGTCCTGGGGCGTGGTGACGATAACGGCACCGGACACGGGCACCTTTTGCGCCAGCGTCAGCTGGATGTCGCCGGTGCCGGGGGGCAGGTCGATGACCAGATAGTCGAGATCGGACCAGTTGGTGTCGTTCAGCAGCTGCTCCAGGGCCTGGGTGACCATGGGACCGCGCCAGATCATCGGCGTCTCCTCCTCGATGAGGAAGCCGATGGACATGGTCTGGAGGCCATAGCTGGTC
This sequence comes from Thiohalocapsa sp., assembly GCF_019695415.1. GTDB lineage: Bacteria > Pseudomonadota > Gammaproteobacteria > Chromatiales > Chromatiaceae > Thiohalocapsa. The sequence goes on along the minus strand of NZ_JAIFKJ010000590.1, from coordinate 5,206 downwards.
ATGGGCTCCAGGCTCTTGCCATCCTTGGACTCAGGCTTGCCGGAGACACCCAGCATGCGCGGTTGCGAGGGGCCGTAGATGTCCGCATCCAGGATGCCGACCGTGGCGCCTTCGGCGGACAGCGCGAGCGCCAGGTTGACCGCCGTGGTGGATTTGCCCACGCCCCCCTTACCGGAGGCGACGGCGATAATGTTTTTGATGTTGTCGATGGGCTTTAGAGATTTTTGTACGGAGTGGGAGCGGATCTCCCAGTCCACGTCCACCTGCGCCGCGGAGACGCCATCGATGCCCTCGACTTTTTCCTTAACCACTGCGGCGATGGCATCGGCAGCGCCTTTGGCCGGAAAGCCAAGGGTCACTTTGACCTTGACCTGGTCGCCTTCAACGTCGATGGACTTGACGGACTTGGTGCTGACGAGGTCGCGGCCGAGGTGCGGCTCAACGTAGTCTTTCAGGGCGGCCTCGACGGCCTCGTTGGTGGGTGCGGACATGGGTAACTCCGTTGTCTCAGGTGGCCGCCCGGCATTGGGTGGGCCGCAATCTGTGTCTGTCACGCTGCCTGGGTAGCGCTGTGGCTTGATTGTTGGGCGCTGTCGCGAAGGCGCCCACGGTGCCCGCTCAACTGGTATCAGTGGTTGCTAATTCAAGGCATCGGCCCGCGGCCCCAGTTGATGGACCCCGGTTGATGGACCCCAGTTGCTGGGCTCGTTGGCTGGGAGCGTCAGCTCGGCCTATTGCTTTGGCTCGCTGCCGCCGGCACTGGCTGTCTTTGGCGCACGACGACGCTCCGAGCCGCCGCGCGGCGGAGACTTCGCCAGGCCCGCTCCCCGGGGTTGCCCGCACTGTTGCATAATGTGGGGTTTGGTCTCCCCGGGTGCGCGCTGATCGTTACCTTGCCGCCGGCAGGCCGCGCACCGGTGCCGCACTCCGCCATCACGCCCCGCTCAATCATGCCCGCCCGCGCTGCCGCCAACCCAACGCAAGCCGAGCGATCGCCTGCGTCGCCGGCAAGGCGCTCATGGCACAGGCTGCGCCGCAGTGGCAGGCTGGAGACGGCGGGGCTCTTCGGCGGCGGCGCCTTGCTCGTCATCCTCGGGTTCTGGCTCGCAGGCCAGTTCGTGCAGCCCGCACCGCCCAAGACGATCGTCATGGCGGCGGGTCAACCGGGAGGCGCCTATATGCGCTACGCCGAGCGCTATCGACACGCCCTTGCCGCCTACGACATCACTCTGGAGATCCGGGAGAGCAAGGGCAGTGTGGATAATCTCGAGCGGCTCCTACGCGAGGAAGACCCAGTAGACATCGCACTGGTGCAAGGCGGTGTCGCCCTGCCCGAGCAGCAGCTCGAAATGAGCCGGTCACATATGAACCTCTCCGAGCCCACGAGGCAGGAAGAA
>NZ_JAIFKJ010000590.1:0-3799 GCF_019695415.1 Thiohalocapsa sp. | reverse complement strand
GCCGGGGAGGTAAGGGCAGGGTGGTAAATCCCGCGCGGTCCTTACGCGAGGACGGCCCGTTAGACATCGCAGTGGGGCAAGGCGGGTTCGCCCTGCCCGAGCGGCGGGGGCAACTTGGCGGCCTCGGCAGCATGTTCGACGAGCCCCTGTGGCTTTTGGTGCCCGCCGCGGCGCCGACGCGCGCGCTGAACGAGCTCGACGGCCTGCGTATCGCTGTGGGCCCGGAGGGCAGCGGCACTCGCCCGCTGGTGCAGCAACTGCTGTCCCTGAACGGCATCAGCACGGACGCTGCGACGCTGGTGAGCGAGCCTGCCGAGGACTCCGCCCGGGACCTCATCGCAGGCGAGCTGGATCTGATGTTCAACGTCGCCGCACCGGATGCCCCACTGCTGCGCGGTCTGCTTCAAGACCCGGCGGTGCGGCTGCAAACCCTGCCGCGGGCCGAGGCCTACGCGCGCATCAATCGCGCGCTGACAGTCCTTGAGCTGCCCCGCGGTACGCTGAATCCGGCAGAGGACATCCCGCCCCTGCCGATCGCCCTGGCGGCACCGACAGCGAATCTTGTCGCCCGCCCGGACATCCATCCGGCGCTGGTGGACCTGCTGATACAGGCGGCGAAACGGGTTCACGGCGCCGGCTCGCTGCTGGCGGCGCCCGGCAGCTTCCCGACACCCCGGCACTCGGACTTCCCGCTGAGCCCGGATGCCGAGCGCCACTACGAGCAGGGGCCGCCCTTCCTGCAACGCTACCTGCCATTTTGGGCGGCCACCTGGGTCGACCGCACCAAGGTGATGCTGGTGCCTCTGCTGGCGCTGCTCTTGCCGCTCATCAAGGTCCTGCCGCCGGTCTACGCCTGGCGCGTGCGTCGGCGCATCCTGCGCTGGTACGTACAGCTGCGTCGGATCGACCGCCAGAGCGAGGTAGGCATCCTCCCCGCTGCTGAGGCGGCCGCGCTGCGGGCGCAACTGTCGCAGATCGAAGCGGAGGCGGCGCAAATCGATGTACCGCTCGGCTACACCGATCAACTGTACAATCTCCGCCTGCATATCCATTTGCTGCAAGAGAAGCTGGAAGGCGTCGGAACCGACGCACCGACGCAATGATCAAGCTCCGGACTTATATCTACATCGATTCCCTGCAGCCGCAGCTGGCCGAGTACATGGCCACGGTGTCGCAGGGCTTCCTGCCTATTCCCGGCGACGCCTGCCTCTGGGTGGAGGTCTCACCCGGCATGGCCATCCACCGGCTCACGGACATCGCGCTGAAGGCCACCCGCGTGCACCTCGCGCAGCAGGTCGTGGAGCGCGCGTTCGGCTCCATGGTGATTCACCAGCGCGATCAGAGTGATGTGCTGGAGGCCGGGCGCATCTTGCTGGAGAACCTGCGCGCTCAGCAGGACGACCGCCAGCGGTGTCGGGTGGCCTGGAAGGAGATCATCCGCGCCATGACACCGGATCACACGGTGCTTATCAACCGCCAAAACCGGCGCGGCTCGATGATTCTGCCAGGCCAGAGCATGTTCATTCTGGAGACAGAGCCCGCAGGCTACATCGTCTACGCCGCCAACCAGGCGGAGAAGGCAGCCAACATCACCATCATCGACGTGCGCGCCGTCGGCGCTTTCGGCCGCCTCACGCTGTCCGGCACCGAGGCGGACGTGGACGAGGCCGGCGCTGCCGCAGTGGCGGCGGTGGAGGGGCTGTCCGGACAGGAACGACCGGTCATTTCCCATACCCTTTGAGGGCAGGGCAGCCCCAGTCCTACCGCCACGCTGCGCCGCTCAGCAGGCCTCGCAAAGCTCGATTGCTGCGGCGACGGGCCGGTCTTCGGTTTGCGCCCACTCCATCATGGAGCCGTCGTAGAGCGTCGCCTCCTTGTTGCCCAGCACCGCATAAGCCGCGAACCAGCTGAGCGCTGCACGATTGCCGCTGTGGCAGAAGTGCACCTGCGCCTGCGCCGGGTCGATGCCGCGGGCCGTGAACAGCTGCTCCAGCGCACCGCGGCTGCGCAGACGCGCGCCGCCGTCTACGGCGACCCAGTCATAGGGCAGATGCTTGGCGCCTGGAATGGTGCCGGCTCGCTCGTCGCTGTCGCCGGTGTAGAGGCCGACGAACTCGCCCTCGCTGCGCGCATCCACCAGCTGGGCGCCGCTGCTGCGGGCCGCCGCGACGGCGGCAGCGTCCGGCAACAGCTCCGGGCGCAGCGTGGCGCGGAAAGTCGTCTCCCGTCTCTGCTCCGGACCTTTCGCAAGGCGCCCTCCCGCGTCCGCGTATGCGACCAGGCCCCCGTCCAGAACGCTCACAGTGTCGTGCCCCAGCACCTTGAATGTCCAGAAGACTCGGGCCGCCGCGGCGAGGTCACCGGCGCTGCGGCCGGTGGCGACGATGACAACATGGTCTTCGTTGCCGATGCCGGCGGCGCCGAGCATGGTCTCCAAATCGGCCACGTCGGGCATCATGGAGACCAGCACGGCGGGGTTCTTGTTGCCTTTGGGCGCACTGGTGCGCCAGCTGCCGTAGGGTAAATTCGCGGCGCCGGGGATGTGAAAGCGCTGAAAGGCCTTGGGCTCTTGCAGGTCGACAACGACGACGTCGTCGATGCGGGCCTTGAGCCAAGCGGCGTCGACGAGGGCAGGCGCCGCGTTGCCGTCGGCTTCGGCGGCGGCAGCCGCCATAGCGCCTGGGACTGCGGCGATGAGTGCCGCAGCGAGCAGAAATTGCCTGATCATGTTGGTCTCCGAGCTGGCTCTGGTGGTCGCTTCATCGATGCCGGCAAGTGGTGGCGGCCACCCCCTCGGTTCAACCGACTGCCGCGCCCGGATGCGCCGATGATGCCCGGCTTGTGCTGCCGCTTGGGCGCTTGTTCAGGCCGATTCGTCGTCCTTGTCCGTGCCGGCACGCGTGCCACTGACCCCGGCGGCAAAGAGCTTCTGCATCATGTCCATGCCGGCGAGGCTGCTCGCAAGGTAGGGTTGGAAAAGCTTCAGAGGATCGTAGCCCTCGACCCCAGCCTGCATGCGCTCGCGGATATCGTCCAACAGTTGTTGCTGAAACGCCTCCACGTCGGGCAGGCCCATCAGTCTGCGCATTTCTTCGGCGGTGATATCCAGGTCGATATGAATCTTCATGGCGGTGATGGCGGACGTGGTTTTGGGCTTCGACAACGGCGACGCCAGGGCTCGGATGCGCAGCGGGGCTGGGAACAGAACGCGCGGCGGCGCCTACAGCAGAACGCGCGGCGGCGCTGGGGGAGCCCGTGGCGTGGAATTCAGTGACGGCTCGCCCGGGGCGGCAATTCCTGCGGCAGTGGTTCTTCCACGGCAAGGCCGCGGCGCACCCGCCGACCTAGCAGGACACAGGCACGCTCGAAGGCACGCTCGGCCTCGCGCAGGTGCCAGTTCCAATCCAGCGGCGCCGCGTTGGTGCGCACCGAGAAGTGCCCCACGGTGACGACGCGGCCGATGCGCACCTCCACGGCCCAGTCATGCCAAACCGCATCCGGCTCCGCCTCGTCGGCGAACTCCTGCTCTACCAACCGCACTGCGGCGCTGCCGGTGTCGTCCATCACCACGAGCTCGGAGAGCATGGCAGACTCGTCCACGCAGCTCTCCCAGCCGGTGTGGACGCCGGAGGCGTTCTCCATCAGCGCATGCACCAGCAGGGCGGGTGTGATGCGAAGATTGAGCGGCATGTCCCAACTTGGGTCGGCGGTCTCGGCGAAGGCGGGGGGGACGGTGTCGGACAGGGGGGGGTAGGTGGGGGGCGGGGGAAACCCCGGGGTCGAGAATCTCGGTGGGAGA
>NZ_JAIFKJ010000523.1 GCF_019695415.1 Thiohalocapsa sp. | reverse complement strand
CCCGGGGCCTCCCCGCGGATGGCCGAGGCGAGCCCCCTGAGTCTGGTGGCCAGTCCCAGCGGCCTCGTCTCCACGGGCAGCGCCGAGCGTCGCTGCGCCCGTGCCGCCCGGGCACTGCTCGGCCGACCGCGGGCCAGCAGCGTCTTTCGCCCGCCCTGCCGGGCCGCCCTCGCCGCCGGCGACTATCGCAGCGCCTGCGCCGTGAACCGTCGCCACACGGGCGTGGCTCTGTCGCAGCAGACCTGGAACATCGCCGGCAAGATCCGCGAGCTGGACGCGCTGCTCACCGCGGACAGCACCCTGCACGAGCGGCTGCGCGAGGCGCATCCAGAGGTCTGTCTATGGGGTCTCGCCGGCGGTCGACCCATGGCGCACAACAAGCGCACGCCAGCCGGACGGCGCGAGCGGCTTGCCGTGCTCGGCAGGCTGGCCCCGGATTGCCGGCGTCACCTCGAGGCCATGTCGCAGGCCCACCCGCGCCGAGCCGTGGCTGCAGACGACATCTTGGACGCAGCCGTGCTGGCCGTAACGGCAGCGACAGCTGTTGCTGATGCGAAGCGCCGTCGGCAACTGCCGAAGGAGCCGCAGCAAGACGCGCTGGGCCTCTCCATGGAGATGCTCTACGTACTGGCTTGACGTCGCGGCTGATCGGCTCCGGGCCGCCAGAGCGAGGCGGGCACGGTGCGCGAAGCGCAGCCCGAGGACAAGGCGCCGACTACTGCCAGCCGCCGGGACCCCTTAGCCAGTAAACCCCCAATTGGGTCCGCGGTTGCAGGAGCCCCACCGATCTTCTATGTTACCGGCGGCCGAAGGGTGCTGATGCGGGCAATGGCGGCGTGGCCGCTCCCGTTGGGATACCGGCGCGAGCCTACAGGCCCGCCGGCGAGCGATCCGCCGCTGCGCACAGCATCCGAACCGACAACAACGGCGACGGCACGAGGTCCATAGGACTCAGGTCGTTGCAACCCAGCCGGCAGCAAAGCCGGCGGGTGGATTACCCCGTCAGGACCCTGGAGCGTCTGCACATGGCCCCGAAGCGCCCGTTCTCACCCCGCCTTTCTTACCTGCCTCCGCTGTTGCTCAGCATAGTGCTCGTGCTGCTGCTCGCAATGCCGTTGGCCCTCGCCGCCGACGACGAAGACGATGACGAAGTCGACCTGCTGGACATGGAGCCCGACCGAAAAGCCGGGGAGGTGATGTTCCGTCAATGCGCACTCTGCCACGGCCAGCGCGGCCAGGGCATCCTGGGGGGCAAGTATCCGCGCATCGCGGGGCTGCCCGATTACTACCTCTTAAACGCCCTACAGGACTACCAACAGGGGGAGCGCGGCTACGATGCCATGCTGGTAGTGGGCGGACTGAAGACGGCCGGCGATCAGGATCTGGTCAACCTGGCGGCGTACATCTCAGACTTGGAAGTAGACTTGGATGTGCCGGGCCCCGAAGACGGCAGCGTGCGCAAGGGCAAGAAGCTCTACAGGTACGACTGCAAAAGCTGTCATGGCCGCAGCGGCGAAGGCAAGACGCGCAAGGAGTCGCCGCCACTGCGCGGCCAATATCATGAGTATCTGCTGCGGCAGATCGACCTCTTCATGAACAAGGAGCGCATCCACGCGGACGATCCCGAGGACGAGACCTTCGTCGCGTACGAGGAGGAGGAGCTGCTGGATATTCTGGCCTTCATCGCGAGCCTCGACGACAAAGAAGAAGACGACGAATGAGTGTCCGGCCCGTGGCCGCATGAGATCCCATCGTGCGGCCCGGCTCCAGACCCAGTCGCGTCGTCACCCGGCAGATCCACCGAGGAGTCAAAATCCATGACCAAAACACTGCTTCCCTGCCTCGCTGCCCTGCTGCTCGGCAGCGTCCTCCCCGCGACCACTGTCCTCGCCCAGGACCCCGCAAACGCACCAGACGTGAACATGTACGAGATCGGTCAGACGGTGCTCAAGATTGGGCTGGCCGAGGGCGTGACGCCGGACGACGCCATCGACGCCATGAACTCCAAAGCGGTCGAGCTGAACATGAAGCTCGTCGGCCATCAGAACGTTGGCAAAGAGTTGGAGTCGCGCGGTGTGGATTCCCCGCGGCTGGAAATCTTCCAGTTCTGCCGGCCGGAGGACGCCGTCAAGATGGTGCGCTTCAACACCATCTACGCCGCCTACATGCCCTGCAGCATCGCGCTGGTGGAGGATAACGAGGGCAAATACTGGCTTGAGATGCTGAACCTGGACATGATCATCAACGCCTACGAGCTGCCTCCGGAGCTCCAGGCCATTGCCATCACCATCAACGGCGAGATGCTGTCCATTATCACCGCCGGCGCGACTGGCGCGTTCTGATGGCTCCGCTGCGCCTTGGGAAGACGCCCATTGATTGGCGTTTCCCGGCGGAGCAGGAAGTCCCGCCGTTTTCAAGCGCTCAAGGGCTTGAACATTAAGGAGTCGGGAGACCGCCCAATTTCTGACCAGGCCCGGCTCCTTGCCACTTTTTGGCCAGGACGGTCAATCAATGTGCTTCCGTAGGCCGGCTTCACGCTGGCGCATCGCGCCCTGAGCGATCCTCGCGCTGGACCGCGAGACCGCCTTTTAGCATGATCAGGTCGTACAGCTCGCAGAGCATGAAGTTGCGGTTGGCGGGCTCACGCAGCCGCGCCACCGTCGGCTGGTGGCCGTCGCGGTAGCGCCGTGCCGTCATGCGGAAGGTATCCGGCAGGCGCAGATTGAAAGGCGACGGCCGCACCAGCAGGCGCACCACCTGCTCGAACAGCAGCGCATAGCGATTGTCGTCGGTCGCTCGATAGAGTCCGGAAAGTTCGCCGCCGTATTGACGGAAGAGCTGCACGTAGTCGTGCACATCGGGCTTGGTCGGGGACATGGGCGATCCAGTGGCTTCCTGGTGTTAGCGGCTGAACGAACCTGCGCATAAACGGTGAACAGTTCCGCGACGCCCGCCCGAGGGGCACGGGGTAGTGGATGCGAGGATCGCTGCGAGGAGC
>NZ_JAIFKJ010000596.1 GCF_019695415.1 Thiohalocapsa sp. | reverse complement strand
CGCAGGCCCGCCTGGCCGAATGCGGGGGGGGGCCCCGCGATTTCCTGGCCCGGGTCGAGGGCCGTCCGCTGGCTGTTACGCAAGTTGTCGACCACGACAACGTCGTGACCGGCGGTGAGCAGTTCGACGCAGGTGTGGCTGCCGATGTAACCCGCCCCACCGGTGACAAGAACGCGCATGAACAACTCCGACGTGACGGCAAAAGCCGCATTTTAGCGGAGTCGAGCCGATAAGAGGCCGCTCTCAGGAGGCTTCGGCTCGCGCCGAAACACGAGGACGAAATAGGGGGACGGTATACTGAATTGCGCTGGAGGAACTGCCCGCCCAATTCGCCTGCGGAGGCGATGGGCATCGGCTGCAGGGGCGTTCCCGCTGCGCGGTTGGGGCTGACCGGGCGCTCGTCGCATTAGATTTAGGGCATGATTGGCAGATACACAAACGCCCGCGGCACGCCGGCGCCGACGATCTCGATGGCCTGGGGCTCGTAGTAGTTGCCGAGGTCCACGGTCTTGCCTGCGGGGTAGGTGCCGAGCGTGATCTGGTTGCCGGTCACGCGGTATTCGCCGTCTCCGGGCGGCATCTCCAGCAGGATGCGGCAGGGGGCGATGGCGCATTGACCGGTTTGGCCGGGCTTGACGGTGACCGTGATGGCGCCCGAGGGGTAGCGTTCGATCCCGGCGCAGCCACCGATGACGATGGCCGCCAAGAGCGCGGGCAGCAGGCACGCTGCACGCAGGACTGCCGACGCCGAACGCCGGCGGTGCTGTTCAGGCACCGCGAATTGCCCGGTCCATGCGTGCCTTGGCGTCTCTCCAAGCGTCGTCGCCGACGCTTTGCTCCACCACCAGCTCCATCAGGCCGTAGGCGAGCTCGCGTGCCTGCTTGTCCATGTCGCGGAGCTTGACGAGCTTGAACAGGCAGCCGGCGCGCTCGTACTCAAGCGTGTTGGCCAGTGCATACAAGGTTAGGGCATTGGCAGATTCCGGCGCCTGCTCGATGAAGGCGACGCTGCGCTCCAGGGCCTCGGTGCCTGCGAGCATGGTCATTCTCCCGCCACCGTCATGCGGTCGATGAGCCAGGAGCCGGTGGTGATGCTGCTCGCGAAGTCATAATCGTTGCCCACCGCGACCAGCCCTTTGAACATATCGGTGAGGTTACCGGCGATGGTGATCTCCTCCACCGGGTATTGGATCTCGCCGTTCTCCACCCAGAAGCCTGCGGCTCCGCGGGAGTAGTCGCCCGTGATCATCTTCACGCCCTGCCCCATTAGTGAGGTCACCAGCAGTCCGCGGTCGAGGCGGCGAATCATGGCTTCGCGGTTGTCGCTGCCGAGCGCGATGCTGAGATTGCGTGCGCCGCCGGCGTTGCCGGTGGTGGTCAGCCCGAGGCGGCAGGCGGAATAGTGATCCAACAGCCAGGTCTGGAGCACACCGTCGGTCACGAGGTCCTTGGGCGCCGTGGCGACGCCGTCGCCGTCGAAGGGAGCGCTACCGAGCCCGCGCAGGCGGTGTGGCTCCTCATAGATGCGCACGAAGCTCGGGAAGATCGGCTCCCCGAGCTTGTCCAGCAGGAAGCTCGTGTGGCGGTACAGGTTGCCGCCGCTGATGGCGCCCGCAAAGCTCCGCAGCAGCCCTGTCGCCACGTCGGCGTGGAAGAGCACGGGCACCTCGCAGGTGCCGATCCGCCTGGCGTTGAGACGTCCCACCGTGCGTTCGGCAGCGCGCCGACCGACGGCCACCGCGGGCTCCAGGTCCTCCGGCGCACGTGCGGTGGTCCACCAGTAATCCCGCTGCATGGACTCACCCTCCTTGGCCACCACGGCGCAGCTCAGCTCGTGCCGGGTGCTGGGATAGCCGCCGACAAAACCATGGCTGTTGCCGTACACCGATAGGCCCGAGGTGGTGCTAAAGCTTGCGCCCTCGGAGTTGAGGATGCGTGGGTCGGCGCCGCGGGCCGCGTCTTCACAAGCGATGGCGAGCCGCACCGCCTCTTCGACGGAAATGTCCCAGGGGTGGCTCAGGTCCAGGTCCGGCACCGCGGTTGCCATGAGGTCAGCCGGTGCCAGGCCGGCGCAGCGGTCCTCCTGGGTGTGGGTAGCGATGCTGCACGCCTGCTTTACGGCATCGCGCACGGCGCCTGGGCTCAGGTCGGATGTGCTTGCTGAGCCCTTGCGGTGGCCGAAGTAGACGCTGATGCCGAGGCCATGATCGCGGGTGTGCTCCACGGTCTCTACCTCGCCCAGGCGCACAGCGACGTCAAGGCCGGCGGTGTTGCTCACCATGGCCTCCGCCGCCGACGCGCCTCGGCGCTTGGCCTCTTGCAGCAGGTCTTCGATGATTTGTTCGAGCTGGGCGATTCGCCCGGCGGTGTCGGCCGTGGCCAGCGTAGGCATAAGTCTTGGGTCCGCGTTCCGTGTCAGGTATCGGTGCGTGGGATGGCGCGTGCGGGCAGTGCGACAGGCGTTGCGGCCTGTACTGTCGCCGAGGGAAAGCAGCCGCCGTGAGGCGGTCAGCCAGCGGTGCCGCCGACGGTGAGCCCGTCAACTCGGAGCGTCGGCTGACCGACGCCGACGGGCACGCTCTGGCCGTCCTTGCCGCAGGTGCCGATCCCGTCGTCGAGTCTGAGGTCGTTACCGATCATGCTGACCCGGGTCAGCACATCCGGGCCATTGCCGACCAGGGTTGCGCCCTTCACCGGCCGGCCCACCTTGCCGTTCTCGATCAGGTAGGCCTCACTGGCCGAGAACGTGAACTTGCCCGACGTGATGTCCACCTGGCCGCCGCCGAAGTTCACGGCGAACAGGCCGTTGTCCACGGAGGCAATGATCTCTTCGGGGTCTTTGTCGCCAGCGAGCATGTAGGTGTTGGTCATACGCGGCATGGGCAGGTGCGCGTAGGACTCGCGACGGCCGTTGCCGGTGGCGGACATACCCATCAGGCGGGCGTTCAAGCGGTCCTGCATGTAGCCGGAGAGCACGCCGTCCTCGATCAGCGTCGTACAGCTGGTGGGTGTACCCTCGTCGTCGACGCTCAAGGAGCCACGGCGCTCCGGGAGCGTGCCGTCGTCCACAACGGTGACGCCGGGCGCGGCCACCCTCTCGCCGATTCGGCCGGCGAAGGCGGATGTGCCTTTGCGGTTGAAGTCGCCCTCCAGACCATGGCCCACAGCCTCGTGCAGCAGCACCCCAGGCCAGCCGGCCCCGAGCACGACGGTCATGGTGCCGGCCGGGGCGGGTCCCGCCTCCAGGCTCACCAAGGCCTGGCGAACGGCCTCGCGGGCGAAACCGAGGGCGCGATCGCCTTCGAGGAAGTAGCTCAGGTCGCGCCGGGCGCCGCCGCCGCTGCTCGCCTGCTCCCGGCGGCCGTCGGCTTCCACGACGACGCTGACGCTCAATCGGATCAGTGGGCGCACGTCGGCACTCATGCGTCCGTCGTCGGCGATGACCAGGATGGTGTCCTGCACCGCCACCAGATTTGCGATGACCTGCTTGACGCGCGGATCGGCGCGGCGGGCCTCTTCGTCCACGCGCTGCAGCAGCGCGATCTTGTCGCTGTCGTCGAGACTCTCGATGGGGTTCAGTGGCTGATACAGCCGAGCGACCGCGGGCATGGTACCGGTACGCACACTGCCCTCGCTGCCGGCCCCTGCGATGGCGCGTGCGGCCTCGGCTGCCTGGGTCAGTGCTGGGAAGCCGAGCTCGTCGGAGTAGGCGAAGCCGGTCTTCTCGCCGGCGATGGCCCGCAGGCCCGCGCCCTGCTCGATGTTGAAGGTGCCGTCACGAATGATGCCATCCTCCAGCACCCAGGATTGCAGGCGGCTGGACTGGAAGTAGACGTCGGCGGCGTCGATGGCCGGGCTGTGCAGGGCGCCCACCAGGCGCTCCAGATGGCCGTCGTCGAGGCCGACGGGCGCCAGTATCTGGCTGCGGGCAATGGCTAGGGTGTCGGACATGGATGTGTGAGCTTCGAGCAGCGAGTTTCGAGTAGCGAGGCGCCGTGTCGACGGCACCACGGTGAGCCAGGTTGGGATCGACGCGGCTTTCGGCAACGGTCGGTTGCAGCTGTCGGTCTCGGAAGGCTCGGCTCTGCCCCTCGCGCCTCTCTCCTGGAAACTCGTCACTTACATTTCAAGCGCCGATGCTCGAGCGCCGGAAACGTCCGCCGCACCGAGTCCTGAAAGCCGCGGTCAACGGGCGAGCAGATGCAGCCGGTGCCGCGGGGCACCTGCGCGAGGATGGCGCCCCAGGGATCGACGATCATGCTGTGGCCGTGGGTCTCACGTCCGCTCAGGTGATAGCCACCTTGGGCGGCGGCCACGACGTAGACCAGGTTCTCGATGGCGCGGGCCCGCACCAGGGTCTCCCAGTGCGCTTTGCCGGTGAGCGCTGTGAAGGCCGCGGGTACGGCCAGCACCTCCACGCCGCTGTCCGCCATATGCCGCACCAGCTCTGGGAAGCGCAAGTCGTAGCAGACGATGATACCGAGGCGGCCGAATGGGCTGTCCACCACGACGGGGTCGTTGCCGGCCTCGATGGTGGCGGATTCTTCGTAGCGTTCGTCGGCCCCCGGCAGGTTGACATCGAACAAGTGCATCTTGTCGTAGCGGGCCACGCGCACGCCCTGGTCGTTATAGACGAGGCAGGCTGCGCGCAACCGGTCCGGCGTCGCCGAGCGCAGGGGGATTGTGCCGCCCACCAGCCAGACGCCGAAGCGCGCCGCGGCTTCCGCCAGGAAGCGCTGCAGCGGCCCATCGCCCTCGGCTTCGAGGATGGAGAGTGTGTCCTGGTCCTGGCGGCCCATGAAGGCAAAATTCTCCGGCAGCACCACGAGCCCCGCGCCGGCTTCCGCCGCATCACGGATCAGTCGCTCCACCTCCAGCAGGTTGGCGTTCACATTGGGGCCGGTGGCCATCTGCAGGGCCGCAACCCGGGGTTTTGCGCTCATGGGACTGCACTCCGCACGGCGGCGTCATAGGCGCTCCCGTCCTGCGACGGCCGTGTGACGAATCGGTCATGTCCGGCAAAGATAGCATCGACCAGGGAGAATCGCGCGCGGCGCCGGGCGCAATGGCAGCCGCAGGATCAGGGCCCGGCGTCAGTCGGCGTCCAGAAACGGGCTTACGGCTCGGGGCGGGGTCTGCGCGCCGCCGCGGCCGCCGGCGGCGGCAGGGGTGCCGTCGCTGGCGTCCGCGCGATCCTCCGGCAGCAGTAGATCCGGCACTGAGCGCACGCCATTACTGCCGCTGACGCGCCGGATATCGGGCTCCGCCCAGGGTCCCGTGACCCGGTACTCGTAGCTGGCGAGGCCGCTCACCGCGTTGCCTGAGACCTTGTCCGCCAGCAGGACCGCGGCGCCCACGAGCGGCCCACCGGCAACGGCGCCGGCGATGGCCACCCCGGTGCCGATCTTCGGCGTGACGCGGACGTTTTGGTCGAAGGTCTGATCCACCAGGTTGGTACTGCCGCGCACACGGATGTCGGCGGTGGAGGAGAGGATGTCCAGCTGACTGATGCGGGCGATACCGCTGCCGATGGTGAGCCTGCCGTTGATGCTGTCGAAGGTGAAGCCCGTATCCAGCACATCGCTGAAGTCGAGGCTGAGCCGCCGCTCTAGGGCACCGAGGTTGAGTACGCCGAGCATGCGGCCTACACCCGGCTCCACCTCCAGCAGGCGGCCCGCGGCAATGTCGAGTGCGAGGCTGCCGCGGGCACGCTCAAGCTGGAATTGCTCGGGGCCGCCGGGCCAGGTGAGCGCCAGATCTGCCCGGGATGGCGCGCCGGTCATGGCGCTGTAGTAGCCCGCCTGACGCAGCAGCTCGCCGAGGTCCTCGCTGCGCAGGTCGATGTCGATGGCGGTTTCGGTGTAGCCGGTGGCATCGCGGGTCCAGCGGCCGTTGCCGTTGGCCGTTACCAAGGGCCCAGTCAAAGACAAGTCCCTTGCCGCCAGTCCGTCCACTGTGCGTGCCAGCTCCAGCCGCAGGCGCCCAAGCTCGTCGCTGCCGCGCCGCAGTGCTTCGATCTGGAGCGACAGAGGCGGCAGTCGACGCGGATCAGGGCCGGCCCCGACTGGCCTTGTGCGCTTCTGCCGCACCGCCAGCAGCGGCGCAACGTCGAGGGTGTCGAGTCGGACCCTCACGGGCTGCGTATCGCCTGCGGGTAGGCGCACGCTCGCGCTGTTGCCGGCCGCCTCCAAGCCGATACGCCAGACTCCACCGGTGCCGCGGTTCAGGTCTGCGCGGACGTCTTCGAAGCGCATGGCGCCGAGCTCGAGCGCCTCGGCGGAGAAACGCATGGGCAGAAGCGGCAGATCCAACTCCGTCCTCAGCACATCGCCTGGTGCGAGTAGGGCGGCGTGAGTGCGCCGCCAGTCGAGCCACACGCCCAGATCTACGACGCCGAGGCGCCCGCGCACTGCAATACCGGCATCGGCCGGCAGGGTCTCGGGCAGCTGGCTCAGGTCCACCGCAACGCGGCGGGGTACCAGGGCGTCGTCTGTCTGCGCCAGCTCGGCGCGGACGCCGAGGTCCCCGAGCCGTGCGGTGACGGCGAGCGGAGCATCCGGCGCCAAGCGCGTGTCAGCGCGCAGCTCCCGGCGGGTGCCGGCGGGCTTGCCGAAGGGAGGCGGCAGATCGAGCTCGACAGCAGCAAGATCTGACTCCAGCGTCAGGTCAAGCGGCGGGCGGGCGTCTGTGACGTCGGTGTTGCTCAGGCTTGCCCGCAGTTGCCAGTCGGCCTTGCCCGATGCGAGCGCCCACCAGGGGCTGGGCCATGCAGCGGCGAGGTGCTCGATCGCGGTGCTGCCGCGGGCGGTGATGTCTGTGCGCCCGGCGCCCGCGGCCGTATCGGCGCGGTGGGTCTCGATGTCCAGCCGCAGCGCCTGCTCGCCGAGGCGGGCGGCGATGGCATCCGCGTGTACGCCACTGGCGTCGAAGCGCAGGCTGCCGGCAATGTCCGTCAAGCGCAGCTCGGCGTCGCGCAGGGTCAACGTGGACTGCTCGCTGAACGCGAGTGCGCCCGCGTAGCCGAAGCCGAGCCCGCGGAGCAGCGGTACGTACAGCTTCAGATTCAGCCGGACACTGACCTCGGCGGCCCAAGCCCACGGGGTGCCCCCCAGCTTGCGCGCAAGCGGTGTGTCGGCGAGCACCGCAAGGCCGTCGGTGAGCGGGCCTGTGCCCTCCGCCTCGAGATGCATATGCTCAGGCTGCCAGAGGTTCGGCAGGCGCGCGCTGCCGGACGTGACGTTGGTACTCAGGATGCGCGCAGCGGCGAGCTCGATGTCCAGCCGGCGGCGGTCGAAACGCAGGGTTACGTCCATGTCCTCGAGCCGCGGCCAGCTATGCTGCCGCAGCCTTGACTCACCTGCGGCGGCGGACATACCGGGCCCCGAGGGCTCGGGGGGCGACGGCTGGTAGTCCAGCACGCCATCGTGCACCCTGAGCTCCAGTCGGAACCAGCCATTGCCGGCATCAAAGGGAAAGTCGCCCAGTGGTCCGCGCAGCAGCAGGTCTCCGGAGGTGAGCTGACCGGCCACGATGGCCCGGCCGAGCCAGTCCTCCAGCCGGTCGTCCATCTTCGACGCCGGCAGGTAGCGAGGCACAGCGTCAGCGTCTCCGCCCCGGATATGGGTGTGCAGGTCGATGTAGGGGGGGGCGTCCGGCAGCGTGTGCAGCGCGACGCGGCTCAGCGTCGAGACGTCCGGCGTGTCGGCGGTGAGTGCCCGGCTCCATAGCTCGATGCCGTTTGCGGTGCGCCGCCAGGCCATGCGTCCGGCGAGTCGCGTGAGCTTGAGCGGCTCAATCGTATGGGGGCGCGGGTCCAGCTGAACGTCCCGGGCTGCGACGACGATGGCGCCTCGGTCCGGTCCGGTGGAGAAGCGGAGATCCACACCGCTGAACGACGGTATGGGCCCCGTGGGTTCCGCGCCGGGTGCTGAGGTGTCACTGACACCCTCGTTGGGGTCCAATGCTGCCACGGATGGGCCGACCGCGAGCCCAGTCACCCGTCCGTTGGCCAGCCAGTGTGTGACGGCGGTCTCGGGGCCGCCCGTGTGGTCGAGGCGCAGACGCAGATCCTCCAGCTGGCCGCCGACCCGGCCGTGCAGCACCTGATGCAGTGCCGGGGGGAGGTCGTTTGTCGCCGCAAAACGCGCCACCTCCGCCAGCTGCGCGAGCGGCAGGCCCGCAAGCCACGCCTCGATACGCTGGCCGGTGCCGCCGGCGGCGGTGCTGCCGGCGACCCGCAGGGCGGTCTTCTCGGCGCGGAGCAGGTTACCGAAGAGCTTGAGCTCCGGCACTCGCAGCTGCCAGCCGCGGCGGTTCTGCTCCCAGCGGACCAGCGCACCCGTGTCCCCTAGCCGAAGCAGCTGTGTCGTGCCGATGTCGTTGCCGTCGTCTGGCGCATCGGCGTCTGCTCGGTGTCGCCGCAGTACGAGGTCATCCAGCCAAACACGGGCTGTGATGCGGGTGGGCTCGCTGGCGGTGAGCTGGGTCCAGGTCGTGATGTGCAGGCCGTCGGTGGCGAGGCGTAAACCCGAGGGTAGACGCCCGCGCAGCACCCGGGCCAAATCGCTGCCGCGCCAGTCCGTCTAAAACGCCCCCG
>NZ_JAIFKJ010000451.1 GCF_019695415.1 Thiohalocapsa sp. | reverse complement strand
TGGCGGGGCATCCTGCCCCGCACGGGAAGCGCCAATAAATCGGCGCTTCCCTAAGCCAACGCCATCGAGCTGGCGCCGCATTAGACCGGTCTGGCGCATGGTGCCGTCTCTGCGTCCTATCCCTACACGCCGGAACAGGTGTTGGACGAGGGCTTCCTGCCGAACTGAGGAACAGCAACCGCATGACGCAGCGCTTCGACCCCAAAATGGCCCTGATCGACCTCGACGGTACCCTGGTCGACAGCGTGCCGGACCTGACCCACAGCGTGGACGCGATGATGGCCGAGCTGGGGCGTCCGCCCCATGGCGAGGCGGCGGTGCGCAACTGGGTGGGCAATGGCGTCGAGCGGCTGGTGAAGCGCGCGCTGACGGGCAGCCTCGACGGCGAGCCCGAGGCTGCCGACTTCGAGCGTGCCTATCCGATCTTCCTGGAGCGCTACACGGCCCACAACGGCAAGCGCTCGCGCCTCTACCCCGGCGTTGCCGAGGGGCTGCGGATGCTGGAGGCGCGCGGCATTCAGCTCGGCTGTGTCACCAATAAGGCGGCGCAGTTCACCGAGCCGCTGCTCGCCGCCTTGGGGGTGGCCGGGCACTTCGGCATCATTATCAGTGGCGACACCCTGCCGGAAAAGAAGCCGAGCCCGCTGCCTCTGCTGCATGCGGCTGAGCACTTCGGCGTGGCGCCGGCGGAGTCACTGATGGTGGGCGACTCCATCAGCGATGTGAAGGCGTCCCGCGCCGCGGGCTTCCCCGTGGTCTGTGTCAGCTATGGGTACAATCATGGGCTGGACATACGCGATGCCAAGCCGGATGCGGTCATCGACTCGCTGGCGGAGCTGGATGGTCTGCTCGCATGACCCCCGAGAACTTCGCCGCCCTGGTGCGCCAGGGCCATAACCGCATCCCTTTCGTCTGCGAGGTGCTCGCAGACCTGGATACGCCTCTCAGCTGCTACCTCAAGCTTGCAGCGGGGCCATATTCCTATCTGTTCGAGTCCGTGCAGGGCGGCGAGAAGTGGGGCCGCTACTCCATCATCGGCCTGCCGGCGCGCACGGTGCTCAAGGTGTTTGGTCACCGCATCGTCGTCGAGCGCGACGGTCAGGCCATCGAAGAGACCGAGGCCGAGGACCCGCTTGCCTGGATCGAGCAGTTCCAGGCCCGCTACAGCGCCGCCGAGCATCCGGACATGCCGCGCTTCGCAGGCGGCCTGGTGGGCTACTTCGGCTACGACACCGTCCGCTATATCGAGCCCAAGCTCGCCCAATGCCCGAATCCCGATCGGATGGGCACGCCGGACATCTTGCTCATGCTCTCCGAGGAGGTGGTCGTCTTCGACAACCTGCGAGGGCGCATCTACATCATCGTGCACCTGGACCCGGCCGCCGGTGACAGCCCCGCGACGGGTCAGGCGCGCATCGATGCGCTGGTGGCAAAGATGCAGCGCGGCGCTCCGCGCAATCCTGAGGCCGGCGGCCGTCAGGTGGCCGAGACCGACTTTGTGTCAGGCTTCAGCGAGGACGGCTACAAGGCTGCCGTGGAGCGCATCAAAGACTACATCCTCGCCGGCGACTGCATGCAGGTCGTGCTTTCGCAGCGGCTTTCGATCCCCTACCAGGCGGCGCCGCTGGACCTCTACCGGGCACTGCGGGGCTTGAACCCCTCGCCCTACATGTACTTTCTCGACCTGGGCGAGTTCCAGATTGTTGGCTCGTCGCCCGAGATACTGACCAGGCTGGAGGACGGCGTAGTTACGGTGCGGCCCATCGCCGGCACGCGCCGCCGCGGCTACACCGAAGACGAAGACAAGGCACTGGAGGCGGAGCTCTTGGCGGACCCCAAAGAGCTTGCAGAGCATCTGATGCTCATTGACCTTGGCCGCAACGACTGCGGCCGGGTCGCCAAGACCGGTACGGTGCACGTCACCGACCAGATGATCGTCGAGCGCTACTCGCATGTGATGCACATCGTGAGCAATGTCACGGGCGAGCTCGCCGAGGGCATGAGCGCCATCGACGTGCTGCGGGCCACCTTCCCGGCGGGCACCGTGTCCGGCGCCCCCAAAATCCGCGCCATGGAGATCATCGACGAGCTGGAGCCCGTCAAGCGCGGCATCTACTCGGGCGCCGTCGGCTACCTCGCCTTCAACGGCAACATGGACACGGCCATTGCCATCCGCACAGCCGTCATTAAGGACGGCACGCTGCATATCCAGGCCGGGGCTGGCGTTGTCGCGGACTCGCTGCCTGAGCTGGAATGGAAAGAGACCATGAACAAAGGCCGCGCTGTCTTCCGCGCCGTGGCGATGGCCGAGGCAGGCATCGAGCGCTATCCCTGCGTCGGCGAGTGACCCGGAAGGCGCCGCCGCTTTTTCCTCCCGCCCCAAACGGAACACCGCCGCCCGCGTGGATGTTTCGAAATCCTGCGCAGTTGCATCGAAAAAAGGCCCTGCGTCGGGACACGGCGCATCCCCGAAAACCTGGACAACCGTACAGGGGAGATGCCAAGGGCACGGCAGTCCAGTGCACACGCATGCGCTGACCACTGCTGGTCTTCCACAACCCGCCCTGGGATACCAGGGCGCGCTTCAGCATTTTCCTTGATTCTACTTGCGGTTGCACCGGCTCTCGGCGGCCCTGAAGAGGGTCGACAGGCCACGAAAGCGACCATTCATCGGACAAGGAGACGTGCGTCCGAAAAAAGTCGTTGCACCTGGCCGGTCTTTGACTACCATGGAGCCAAGTCGGTAATGTCCAGCTTTTGCCACAGGAACTTTCCGTTCAAAAGCTGCTCGAAAACCCGGTCGGCAATGTTGTCAAAGCGCCCCGACGCTGGTAGCATAATTTCCGAGAAAATTACTCAGGTATAAGACCATGGCTGAAGAAGCATCGATCAAAGACATCGCAAACCTCGGCTCCCTGTCGACGGGCACGATCGACGCCTACATCGCGAGCGCTTACCAGATCCCTGTGCTCACGCAGGAAGAAGAGCGCAGCCTGGCCCTGCGCCTGCGCGACCACGGCGACATGATGGCTGCTCGCCGGCTCGTGCTCTCGCACCTGCGCTTCGTCATCCGCATCGCCCGCGGCTACCTGGGTTATGGGCTGCCGCTGCCCGACCTGATCCAAGAAGGGACCGTTGGGCTGATGAAGGCCGTACGTCGCTTCGAGCCCGACGTCGGCGTGCGGCTGGTCTCCTTCGCGGTCCACTGGATCCGCGCGGAGATCCACGAATATATCCTGCGCAACTGGCGCATCGTGAAGGTCGCCACCACCAAGGCCCAGCGCAAGCTGTTCTTCAACCTGCGCAGCGCCAAGAAGCGCCTCGGCTGGTTCTCCAAGCAAGAGGTGGAAGACGTGGCAGCAGATCTCGGCGTCAAGCCCGAGACCGTGCTGGAGATGGAATCGCGTCTCGCGAGCCATGACATGGCCTTCGACGGCCACGACGATGACGATGACGACGGTCCGTCAGCGCCCTCCACCTACCTGCCGGACATGCGCATGGAGCCTGCGGCTGCTCTAGAGAAGGAAGACAACGATGCCCACCAGCGCGAGCGGCTGTTCGCGGCACTGGAGGGATTGGACGAGCGCAGCAAGACCATCCTGCGCGAGCGCTGGCTCACAGAGAAGAAGCAGACCCTGCACGAGCTTGCTCAGCAATTCGGGGTCTCCGCCGAGCGCATCCGCCAGATCGAGAAGAACGCCATGAACAAGCTCCGCGTCCAGCTCGAAATGTAACGGCATGCTTGTACCGCCGGCCTGGGCCGGCAGTACGCCACGGACAATAGCCCGCCATATGGCGGGCTTTTTCATGTCCGCCGTATGCTGCTCCGGAGCCGAGGAAAGACCGACATCGATCGCCTTTGCATCTGCCCATTCGGCGGCGTGTGCTTGCGATTGGGCACGGATGCTGGCGCAATAGGCCGCTGATCTGGTCACGCTCGAGCAGCGCCCCGCCGTGCCCCGACGCCCCTCTCCATGGTTATTTCTGCTGCCGGTGGTAGCGGCCGTCGGCATCGCCGTCCTGCTGAATCGCGGCGCAGGCCCGCCTGCTCAGCGCGACACCGAACCCCCGGCGCGGGTGGTGAGGGTGATCGACATTCCGGCCGCGGATGTGGTCCCGCGTGCCACGGGCTTCGGCCGCGTGCGCCCGGAACGTGTCTGGGAAGCGGTTGCCGAGGTGAGCGGACGGGTGATCGAGACCCATCCGCGCCTGCGCAAGGGAGCGCTGCTGCCCGCGGACACGCTGCTGCTGCGCATCGATCCCACCGAATACGAGCTGCGGCTGTCCCAGGTGGAGGCAGACATCCTCTCCACCCGGGCCCAGCTCGCAGAAATGACCGCGAAAGAGTCCAATATCCGTGCCTCGCTGGCCATCGAGGAGGCATCGCTCGAGCTGCGCACCGCCGAGGTGGCGCGCAAGCAGCGCCTGCGTGACAAGGGTACCCTCAGCGCCTCGGAGCTGGAGCAGGAGAAGCGCAATCTCCTCGCCCAACGCCAGGCAGTGCAGGCTCAGCAGAACCAACTGAATCTACTGCCGGCGGAGCGCGAGCTGCTGGAGGCCCAGCTCGCGCGCCATGAGGCCCAGCTCGCCGACGCCCGGCTAGACCTGGCTCGCACCGAGATCGCACTCCCCTTTCGTGCACGCTTGAGCGAAGTGAACATCGAGCAGGCACAATACGTTCGCGAGGGGGACGTGCTGCTCAAAGCTGACGCCATCGACCGGGCGGAGGTGGAGGCCCAGATCCCCATCGCCCGCATGCGCACGCTGCTGCAGGGTGCTGACCCCATCGATTTCAGCGTCGGCCCCGGCGGCGCGCTCGCCGAGCAGCTCGGTATCCGCGCGAGGGTTACCCTGCGCGATGCCGGCGGCGATGTGCACTGGGCTGCAGAGCTGGCCCGGCTCAGTGACACCCTGGACCCGGAGACCCGCACGGTCGGCGTCATTGTGGTCGTGGACAACCCTTACGCCGATGTAGTGCCCGGGCAGCGCCCGCCGTTGGTGAAGGGCCTGTTCGTGGAGGTGCAACTATTCGGCGCACCCCGCCCGAAGCAGTTGGTAGTGCCGCGCGCCGCGCTGCACGGGGAGCGGCTGTATCTCGTCGAGCACGGCCAGCTCAGCATCCGCGATGTTACGGTCGCGAGCCTGCACCCCGAGTATGCCATCATCGCCGGCGGCGTCGAGTCCGGTGAGCTGCTGGTGGTCTCGGATCTCTTTCCCGCTATCGATGGTATGCCCCTGCAGGGCGAGCCCGATCCAGAACTGCGTGAGCGCCTCTTGGCGACGGTTACCGGTCATACCGAGACCGTGCGCGCCGCTGACGCCCATCCCGGCTCCTCGCAAGCCGACACCAAGGCCACTGCAGCGGCCCCATGATGCCGCGCACGCAAACAAGGCCGCCGCCGCATGCACACCAAGACCTGATCGATCAACAACCTAAGGAACGCGCCCACGCCCATGCAACCCAGGCTTCGATCCGTACTCGCCGGCCTCACGCTGCTGACGCCAGCCCTCTTCCTCTCGCAACCCGCTGCCGCCATCCCCGCGGCGCCCGTGATGACCCTGTACAAGTTCAACGGCCCGCTGACGGTGCCGACCTACCGCATCGGCGCGAACGGGCCCGGCCCGCAGGCGGGCAGCCTGACACAGGGCACGGCGGTGATTCCCTGCCTGGTGGTGCAGAACGGCCGTGCACTCACCGACAGCAAGGGCACGCCATACGTGGGCTTCGAGATCGTCGTGGACTCTGCCCGGGCGTCGGATCAGTCCGCGACTCGCGCATTCGAGCGGGCCGTCGCGACCCAAAAACGCAAGCAGGTGAAGAACCATCACTGCGGCCCTGGCGTGAACCGTGTCGTGAACGTGCGCGACCTCTACCAATTGGAGAAATCACCCTTCTTCGATCCACCAGGCCGCGGCGACCAGAAGGCCGCCGAGCGTAAGGGCAAAAGCACGCTGGATAGCATCGTGCGCAGCTTCCACAACTCGCCCCAGTGCGCTTCGGTGAACAAGCGCATGACTGGACGCCGCGACAAGCTGGCGTCCGCCTGGGACAGCTTCATCGCCCGCAACAAGGGTAAATGGGACGACACCACGCTGGCGCGCGCCAAGCACCTGGACTACACCATGCGCACGGCCATCTTCGAGGGCCACCTGGACCGCGGCTGCTCCGCCTACGGCGCCTGCGAGCGGAGCACGGTGGTGCTGTCCGTGCGCAACCGGGCCGTGGGTCAATGCCTGCGCCGGCAGGGCTGCCGCTTCCCGGGGGACTTCCAGGGCGTGGCCTCGGACGTCTCGCAGTACAACATTTGGGACGCCTACCTGACGATGATTTCGGGGCTCACCGCCTGCTATCTGCGCACGGACCTCGAGAACGAAGACTTCTACGACCGGGTGCAGGCCATGTACACCCAAAGCGTCGGCGACGCCGAGCGCATCCTCTACGGTGGCGACAGCGCCCTGCGAGAGCTCTTTCCCGGCAACTCCCTGCGCGATCTCACCGAGATGCGCCACTACTACCACCCACCGGCCATGGGCAAGTGCTTCCCGCAGCAGGATCGCATCGAGTACATGTCCGGCGCCGTCGCCGAGAACGGAGCGGATCATGCGCTCATCGCCAACACCCGCATCAAGGTAGGCGAGCGCATCGGCAGCGGCTACCGCTTCAAGGAAATGCGGTTCGAGATGGAGGACTGGGGCGACGACATCCGCATCGAGGACAACTACCCAGGCTTTGTCGTCGATGGCCGTAAGGTGCGACTCGGCGGCGGTGGTGGCTGCACCGCCTATGGCGTCTCGCCGGGCTGCAGCTTCAGCAAGGTCGGGCGTTGGCGCCGCACGCCGAGCTGGCTCAGCGCCGGCCGGCCCGTGGCGCTCAACTGCCGCATCCAGGATCAAGGCGAGTCCTGCCGCAGCGGCGGGCGTAACCGCTCGGTGAGTGTTGGCGGCGCCTGTGACGTGGACATGATGCCCGTCACCGGCGTGCATTGACTAGAAGGAGCAGCTGACCGCTTCGATGAGCGAGCAAATGCTGGAGCCAGCTGGGATTTCAGCAGTACTCTGTATGTCGCTTGCTGGGCGAAGGCCGCTACGGCCGCCATGCATGGCACGTTGCTGCGCCAGCGCAGTTCTTGCCGGCGGCAGGCGCTGTAGGCTTTTGCCCTGCAATTTCGCAGACCCGAGCAAAACGCCAGGACAAGCACGATGACCGCCAAGTCCGATGACCTGCTGCGCCGCATCGCCGGCGCCGCCATTGTCCCTACCCTGATCATCGCCAGCACCCAGACCGCGGCCGACGACGCCGCCCTGCGCGAGAAGGCCAAGTCCGCCGGACTGGAGCCCGTGCCCTACGGCCTCGCCGAGGTTAACGACAACCCGGTGACGCGAGAGAAGATCGAGCTCGGCAAGATGCTCTTCTTCGATCCGCGCCTGTCAAAATCCGGCGTGATCTCCTGCAACACCTGCCACAACCTCGGCACCGGCGGGGATGACAACCTGCCCACATCCGTTGGCCATGGTTGGCAACAGGGTCCGCGCAACTCTCCGACCGTACTGAACGCAGTGTTCAATGCCGCGCAGTTCTGGGATGGTCGCGCCGAGGATCTGAAGGCGCAGGCCAAGGGCCCCATCCAGGCGGGCGTCGAGATGGCTAACGAGCCGGACCAAGTGGTCGAGACCCTGACCAGCATGCCCGATTACGTGGAACGCTTCGGCCGCGCCTTCCCGGGCGAGCATGACCCGGTCAGCTTCGACAACATGGCCAAGGCCATCGAAGCCTTCGAAGTCACGCTGGTGACACCAAACGCCCCCTTCGACCAATTCCTGGAAGGCAACGACGGCGCCCTCACTGATGTACAGAAGGAGGGCTTGGCGCTCTTCATCGACAAGGGCTGCACCGCCTGTCATTCCGGGGTCAACCTCGGCGGGCAGGAGTACTTCCCGTTTGGCCTCATCAAGCGCCCGGGCGCCGACATCCTGCCGCCGGAAGACAAGGGGCGCTATCGGGTCACGAAGACGGCATCTGATGAATATGTCTTCCGGGCCGCGCCCCTGCGCAACATCGCCATCACCGCGCCCTACTTCCACTCCGGTGAGGTCTGGGACCTGGAGCAGGCGGTGGCGGTAATGGGCACAGCGCAGCTCGGTGCCAAGCTAACAGACGACGAGGTCGCGAGCATCGCCGAGTTTCTGCGGACACTGACCGGCGAGCAGCCGCAGGTGACCTATCCGCAGCTACCGGTCGAGACCGGCGAGACACCCAAGCCAAAGCTCTGAGCGGACAACGGCCTCCGGGTGTCCCTTTGCGTGACGTACGGCTTGCGACGACGCGCGGTACCACTGTCGCATTCCATACAACGCAACGCTGGCGGCACAGGCCACGGAAGACCCTGTGCATCAAGGACTTCCGAGATAATTCCCACACTGGCTTAATGCTTGCTTACGGCTTGCTTCATGAGATTTGTCAATCCAGCCGGACCCGGCATGCGCCACAGTTGAAATGCCCGTCCGGTGGCTGTCTCAGCCGCGCCAATCCAATCCGCCCAAGCCCGTCAACCGGAGCCGAGCCATGTGGGATTATTCCGAGACCGTCAAAGAGCACTTCTTCAACC
>NZ_JAIFKJ010000215.1 GCF_019695415.1 Thiohalocapsa sp. | reverse complement strand
CCCTACTCCGCCGAGCAGCTCAACGCCTGCTATCAGAAGGCCCGTCGCACCGCCGCGAAACAGACTGAAATTGCGCTGGAGCGCTTCCCCGGTGCCTGCCCATTTCGCCTCGACGACATTCTGAGCGAGGATTGGCTGCCGGACACTCACGACTGACGCGGCAGGTCCGTATCGACCTCATCAGTCGTCGGGCTCGGTGGCGCCTGTCACCGGCGGCGGCCAGTCGTTGCCCAGTCCGGCCAAGCGCTCGCGACTGTACCGATTGATGCAGTTGTAGGTCTCGGTCAGCAGCGGCACCAGCTCACGGGCCCGATTGAGGGCGCCAGCAAATTCCCCACTGTCGTGCAGATATTCGTGCACCAAACGAATGCGCAGGTTGCGGGCCTCCACCCAGTCATCCACGGAGGCCAGCAGCCAGCGGAAGCGCTCGATGTCGGACGGCGTACTCACAGCAAGACGCCCTCCTCCCGCGCCCGCGCATGGATCGGCTGCGCTGGCGTCGTCGGGTCCACCAGCACCACGTCGATGCGCTGCTCCCCGAGCCTCAGCTGGACCTGTGCGGCGATGCGGCTGGCACTGGCGGCGCGGTTCGCAAGCGGCTCATCGACCTCGACGAACAGGTCGATGTCACCCCCGAGTGCCGCATCGTCCAACCGCGAGCCGAATAGGCGCACCCGCGCACCTGGCCCCAGCGTGGTGCGGACCACATCGCGAATGGTGTCGGCCTGGTCGGGGGCGATACGCATCGTGCTCGGCAGCCTGAGGCGGGTCGGCGGATTCAGCATTAGACGCTCTGCCCAGCATATCCGCCACGGCGCTCAGTGGGGGAGCCCCAGTTGGGGAGGTCCGTGGGCCTGCCGGTGCGAGGCAGCAAGCGGCGGATTCGTTGGTGCGTTAGAAACGCCCCTTACGCACGACCGCCGAGCCCATAAGCCAAGGTGCAGGGCATCCAGGGCCTGTCCCTGGTTAAGCCCCGAGATGGCGCCGCTCGGATAGTCGAATTCCGTGGTCATGCCGACCTTCGCCAGCCAACCATAAAGCCGGAGCGCGGTCTGCCAGCGGCTTGCGTCGATGGCATCGATCGCGTCGTCCGCCGTGGCGGGCCAGGCGCAGGCACGCAGCAGCGCCGCGACCTCCGGCTCTGTCATGCCGACTGCCGACACCGGTCACACATCGCGCGCGTGCGCCCTCGATCCGCCAGCGTCCCATTTGGATTTGGAACCCGCCGGCGGCAGGCTTGCCCTAAGCTTACGGGAGGGGGTCAAGAGCGCGACGGAGGGCGGCATGCTCGAGAGCGATATCCTGATATTCGACATCATCGCCCTTGAATGGGCCATCGCCCTGCTGGCGGTCGCCGTCTTCGTCATCGCCGGCGGCTTCGTGGATTGGAGCGGGCGCCGCGAGCTGCGATCGCTCACCGCAAAGCGGCGCCCCACGGGCGAGCCTGCCTGGCACCACCTGAGCGCCGAGGAAGCCTTGGCCCGGCTCGACGGCGGCCACGAGGGCTTGAGCCCCCAAGAGGCCCGGCAGCGGTTGGACACCCACGGTCCCAACCGGCTGCCGGAGCCAAAGACCCGCGGTCCCTGGCTGCGCTTCCTAGCGCAGTTCCACAACGTGCTGATCTATGTGCTGCTGGCAGCGGGGGTGGTGACGGCGCTGCTCCAGCACTGGCTCGACGCCGGCGTCATCTTCGGCGTAGTGCTGGTGAACGCGGCGATCGGCTTCGTGCAGGAAGGCAAGGCCGAGGACGCACTCAAGGCCATCCGCAACATGCTCTCGCCACAAGCCATGGTCTGGCGCAGCGGCCGGCTGGTGACCCTGGACGCCGCCGCCCTGGTGCCGGGCGATCTGGTTCAGCTCCAATCCGGCGACAAGGTGCCGGCGGACCTGCGGCTGGTGCGGACCAAGGGCCTGCAGATCGAAGAGGCGCCGCTCACCGGCGAGTCGGTACCCGTGGACAAGTCCGTTGCGGCACTGCCGGCGCAGACGCCGCTTGCGGACCGCCGCTGCATGGCCTACTCCGGCACCCTGGTGACCCACGGCCAGGGCACGGGTGTGGTCGCCGCCACCGGCGCCGACACCGAGATCGGCCGCATCAGCGCCCTAGTGGCCAATGTGGAGCAGCTCACCACACCGCTGCTGCGGCAGATGGCGCAGTTCGGGCGTTGGCTGACGGCAGCCATCCTGGTGCTGGCCTCGGTGAGCTTCGCCTTCGGCATCCTGGTGCGGAATTACACCGCCGCGGAGATGTTTCTGGCCTCCGTGGGCCTGGCCGTGGCGGCCATCCCGGAAGGGCTGCCGGCCATCATGACCATCACGCTCGCCATCGGCGTGCAGCGCATGGCCGCCCGCAACGCCATCATCCGCCGGCTGCCGGCGGTGGAGACCCTGGGCACTGTCGGCATTATTTGCTCTGACAAGACCGGCACCCTGACTCGCAACGCCATGACTGTCGCCAGCGTACACACTGGCGCGCGGGCGCTCACGGTCACCGGCACCGGATACGATCCTCACGGCGCTTTCATGCACGACGGCGACGCCCTGCTCCGCCCTCAGGACGACGCGCAGCTCATGGAGGCCCTGCGTGCCGTGGTGCTGTGCAACGATGCCTCACTGGAGGAGCACGACGGCGCCCCCTGGC
Source organism: Thiohalocapsa sp. (assembly GCF_019695415.1). Taxonomy (GTDB): domain Bacteria; phylum Pseudomonadota; class Gammaproteobacteria; order Chromatiales; family Chromatiaceae; genus Thiohalocapsa. The sequence continues at coordinate 5,972 of NZ_JAIFKJ010000215.1, read as the reverse complement.
GGGTGCACGGCGACCCCATGGAGGGCGCACTGCTGGTGGCTGCCGTCAAGGCCGGGATCGATCTGGAGGCGGTCGGCAAGCACTGGCCGCGCACAGATCTGATCCCCTTTGAGTCCGGCCACAAGTTCATGGCCACCCTGCATCACAGCCATGAAGGCGAGTCCTTCATCTACGTGAAAGGCGCACCGGAGGCACTGCTCGACAAGTGCGCCCGCGAGCGCAGGGAAGACGGCGACGCCCAGCTGGACCGCGGGGCCTGGGAGGCGCACATGGAGTCCTTGGCCGCCGCCGGTCAGCGCGTGCTGGCGGTGGCCGTGAAGCCGGCGGAGCCGCACCGCTCCGAGCTGGACTTCCAGGATGTGGACGGCGATCTGACCCTGCTCGGCCTGTTCGGGCTCATGGATCCGCCGCGGGAGGAGGCCATCGCTGCGGTGCGTACGTGCCGGAATGCCGGCATCCGCGTCAAGATGATTACCGGCGACCACGCCGCCACCGCCCGCGCCATCGCCCGGCAGGTGGGGCTCGCGAACCCGGACGACGCCCTCACCGGCGCCCAGCTGGACGCGCTGGATGACGCGGAGCTGCGCCGGCGTGCGCAGGAGGTGGACATCTACGCCCGCGTCACACCGGAGCACAAGCTGCGCCTGGTGCAGCTGCTGCAGCAGTCGGGCGCCGTGGTGGCCATGACCGGCGACGGCGTCAACGACGCCCCGGCCCTGAAGCGCGCCGACGTCGGCGTCGCCATGGGCATCAACGGCACCGAGGCCGCCAAAGAGGCCGCAGAAATGGTGCTGGCGGACGACAACTTCGCGTCCATCGCCAACGCCGTGGAAGAGGGCCGCACCGTCTACGATAACCTGAAGAAGGCCATCCTCTTCATCCTGCCCACTAACGGCGGCGAGGCCCTGGTGGTGTTGGGCGCCATCCTGTTCGGCTTCCACGAGTTCCCGCTGACGCCGGTGCAGATCCTATGGGTGAACATGATCACCGCGGTCACCCTGGCACTGGCGCTGGCCTTCGAGCCGCCGGAGCCGGGCGTCATGACTCGCCCGCCGCGCAATGCGCGCCAGCCGGTGCTGACGGCCCTGTTCCTATGGCGCATCGCCTATGTGTCACTGATCCTCACCGCCGGCACCTTCGGGCTCTTCCTGTGGGAGCAATATCAGGGCGCGCCTATCGAGCAGGCCCGAACCGTGGCCGTGAATACGCTCGTCATGTTCGAGATCTTCTACCTGTTCAATTCCCGCTACATGACCGCACCGGTGCTGAACCGCGAGGGCCTCTTCGGCAACCGTTATGTGCTCTATGCGGTGGGCCTACTGCTTATCTTCCAGCTCGCCTTCACCTACTTGCCGCCCATGCAGACCCTGTTCGGGACTGCGGCCATCGATGCCGGCATCTGGCTTCGCATCGTGCTGGTGGCGGCCTCGGTGCTGTTCATTGTCGAGCTGGAGAAGGCGCTGGTGCGGCGGGGGCGGCGGTAGTGCGAGAGCATTTGCTCTGCTGCGCGGCGTACTGGTAACCTAAGCGGCTTTCTCGGACGGCTTCGCCGCGTTGCTCGGGTGCTTCCCCGGCGCAGTGCGCCCTGAGCCGGCATCACTTCCCCTGCCGAGGGCGGCCCGCGCAGCACCCGGGTCGCCTTTTTCGTTTTCGGCACCAAGCACGGTCTCCGGGTGCAATGACAGATCATCTGCCCGAGCATGCCCAAGGTCACCTGATGGCCACCTACAGCCGTCTCCCCGTGAGCTTCGAGCGCGGCGAGGGTGCCTGGCTCTGGGCCGAGGACGGCAGGCGGTATCTGGATGCCCTATCCGGCATCGCGGTGTGCGGCCTCGGGCATGCGCATCCTGGTGTGCGCGAGGCCGTATGCGAGCAGGCCGCGCAGCTGGTGCATGTGTCCAACCTGTATCGGATTCCCGCCCAGGAGACCCTAGGCGAGCGGCTCTGTGCCGCCGCCGGCATGGAGCGCGTGTTTTTCGCCAACTCCGGCGCCGAGGCCAACGAGGCCGCCATCAAGCTGGCGCGCCTGCTCGCCCACGGGCGCGGCGTGCAGCGCCCAGAAATCCTGGTGATGGAGAACAGCTTCCACGGCCGCACCCTCGCCACCCTGACCGCCACGGGCAATCGCAGGGCCCAGGCCGGGTTCGAGCCGCTGGTGTCGGGCTTCGTGCGCGTGCCGTACGACGACCTGGCCGCTGTTGAAACCGCCGCAGCCAATCGCGCCAATATCGTCGCCGTGCTGGTGGAGGCGATACAGGGCGAGGGCGGTGTCGTGGTGCCGAGCGCGGGCTTCCTCACCGGTCTGCGCGATCTCTGCGATCGCCACGGCTGGCTCCTGATGCTCGACGAGGTGCAGTCCGGCATGGGCCGCACGGGCAAGCTCTTCGCCCATCAGCATGAAAGCATCCGTCCTGACGTCATGACCCTGGCGAAGGGCCTCGGCAACGGCGTGCCCATCGGCGCCTGCCTGGCGCGCGGCGAGGCCGCCAATGCGCTCGGCCCTGGGAGTCACGGCTCGACTTTCGGCGGCAATCCCCTCGCCTGCAGAGCGGCGCTCGCTGTGCTCGATGCCTTGGATGCGGACGATCTGCCCACACGCGCAGCAAGCCTGGGCGAGCACATCCGCGCCGGACTGCGGGACGGGCTTGCGGGCTTGGACGGCGTCGTCGCAGTGCGCGGACGCGGCCTCATGATCGGCGTGGAGCTGGACCGCCCCTGCGCCGATCTGGTCGGCGCCGCCCTGCAGGAGGGGCTGCTGATCAACGTCACCGCCCAGCGGGTGGTCCGGCTCCTGCCGCCACTCATCATCGACACGGCGCAGGCGGATCAGATCGTCACAGTGGTCGCGCAGATCATCCGCGACTTTCTCGGTGCCGGCGAGGCGAAGGCCGGCGCCTGAGCCTCGGCAGCGGCGGCCAGCCCGCATCGCAAGCACACCATGCGCGTTCCGCCGCACCCAACACAGTCCCCCATCCCAGCGCGCAGCGCGTGCGGCCCCGGACGCCGCCCCCTGCGCCCCACAGGGAGCCCGTGATGTCCTCAGCGACTCGTCACTTTCTGACCCTGCTGGACCTCGGCGCTGACGAGGCCCGGGCCCTGCTGCACCGCGCCATCGAGCTCAAGCGCCTGCACGCCGAAGGCGTCGACTACCGCCCGCTCCAGCAGCGGACGCTGGCCATGGTGTTCGAGAAATCGTCCACGCGCACCCGCGTCTCCTTCGAGGCGGGCATGGTGCAATTCGGCGGCCATGCCCTGTTCCTGTCACCGCGGGACACACAACTTGGCCGCGGCGAGCCCATCGAGGACAGCGCCCGGGTGCTTTCGCGCATGGTGGACGCGGTGATGATCCGCACCTTCGACCACGACAAGGTGGAGCGCTTTGCGGCGCACTCCCGGGTGCCCGTGATCAACGGGCTGACGGACCGCTTTCATCCCTGTCAGCTGCTGGCGGACATGCAGACTTATGTCGAGCATCGCGGCGACATCCAGGGCCGCCGCGTGGCCTTCGTGGGTGATGGCAACAACATGTGCCATTCATACATGAACGCCGCTCGCCTGTTCGACTTCGAGCTGCGGGTCGCCTGCCCCGAAGGCTTCGAGCCGGACGCGGACCTGCTCGCCGCCGCGGACGGGCGCTGCAAGCTGCTGCGGGAGCCCGCAGAGGCGGCGCAGGATGCGGACTTGGTGGTCACAGACGTCTGGGCCAGCATGGGCCAGGAGAGCGAGCAGGAGGACCGTGCCGCCGCGTTCGCCCGCTACCGCGTCGACGCCGAGGTGATGGCTGCGGCGAAGCCGGACGCGCTTTTCATGCACTGCCTGCCCGCTCACCGGGGCGAAGAGGTGAGCGCCGAGGTCATCGACGGCCCGCAGTCCGTCGTCTGGGACGAGGCCGAGAACCGCCTCCACGCGCAGAAGGCGTTGCTGGAGCTGCTGCTGGTGGGCCCACCGCCCGCCTGACACGAGGCCCGAGCGTCACCTCGTCAATACGGAAACAATTCGGGGACGGTATACTTAACCACAGGCCGGTACGGCGTGCCGAGACCAGCCTGCATTCAACCGGAGCAGGACTCTGCCCGCGCGCAACGACCTGCCTACCGCGGGCAACGGCGGCAATTGTGCCTCGCCGCGGTTTAGTGGATTCTGCTCAGCGGAACTTCCAGATCCGGTAATGCACCCGGCCCGTTGCTGTATCCTCGGCGAGCCAGCGGCCATTCTCGAAGGGGAGATCGCTATTGCGATATTCCCGGCAGCTCAGCGTTGAGTCAGCCAGCGCGAGACCGTCGAACGCCAGCTTCGCACCGAAATAGACACGCACCGGCGCGCAGTCAATGGGCCGATATTCGGCTGCGAAGCGCGCGGTCAGCTCCTGACTGGGCAGCAGCCGGAGCCAGGCATCGTAAGCGCCTACGATGCTGCCGCCGTCCGCTTCGATCTCGACGGCGGTAATGGGCGTCTCGAAGGCGTCCTTGTACACCTTCTTGGGCTGCGGCGCGGTCGGGTCATCGCTGCGTGCACAGCCTGCGGTAAGCACCACAGCAATTGCGACACCGCCGAATACCCGCAGGAGCGGCTGCGGCCTGCTTTTGCCCTGCACCGCGCCCGGCCGGTCTTCGCTCCTGCCGCTGTTCATCACCATCGTGCGAAAGCCCGCCCCGTTGCCCGCCGACTGCGTCGTACCGCGAGTATCGCACGACGTCGATACCCCCACGACAGCGTGCTCAAGGCCGCCGGCGAAGCGGGCAGCACCATGCACGCACCGACCTCAGTGGGCCGTTTATGGCAGCTTGGATGTTCGCCGGCTCAGGGTCTAGGGGATGCGCCCACAGGCTCGATGCGGTGCCGGCGGCCGCTCCAGCCGGGATCGGCACGTAACGGCTGTGCGGTAGAGAACGGTCAGCGCTCGTCGACAAGGTGCTGGAGGCGGTCTTCAGCCGCCACCAACAAGACGACGAAGCCGCCGCTGACGAAGGCGGACGCAATGCCCGCGAGAGATAATAGATCGAAACTCATGGCATGACTCCAGATACAGCTTGATTGAGGCATGTCGAAGCGGGCATGCGGCGCCGCTTCGAACTCTGGGTGCCATAATCCATGAGTGGCGTTAACCAAGTGTTTCGGTGCGGCACCACTTTGCAACAAATTGTCACGCGAATGCGTCACTTATGTTGCTTACAAACAACAAACCGGTCATGCAGGCCCACTCTCGCTGTTGGGGATGGCACGCCACCAGATCACGGGCACACCGACGATAGCGGGCGCATAAATCAGCAGGTTCTTATACACTGCCAAATTCGACCAACCGAAACCCTCTGGCAATCCCGCGATGCGCTTCCAAGTCAGCCAGGCCGAGATCAAACGCGCCAACGTACCGCACGAGATCTTCCTCACCAACCTCGTCGGTAACCATATTCTGATGGCGGTGGCCGCTGGCGGCGTTGCCGGTAGCTTTCCCTGGGTGATGGCGCTGATCCCCGCCATCTCCTTCGCGATGCTCGGTTACATCCTATGGCGCGCGCACCGAGCCGTCGGCCGCGATCCCTGGTACGTCATGTGCCACTGGCAGGTCTGCGCACGCCGCAGCCGGTTGTTCATCCTGATGCTGTGTCTGTTGCTCGCCGCCGTTGCGCTGGCGTGGGCGGGCCATGTCTACGGCGGCATGATGAAGGAGGCCGCCATCGCCCTGGTCGCCGGGGGCGGCATCCTGCCCGTGATGGTGACGGTGTTGGTGCTGATCATCGTGGAGTCCGACGCGCTCTACCACGCCAATCAAGCGAAGCTGCCGCGCTGGGTGGTGGAGCGCTTCCCAAACCCGGACGCCGTCGTCATCGAGGACGCAGCGCCTACCGTCGCGACCCAGCACTGACGCAACAGTCGGCGCCGTCCCAGCTCACGCCCGCACGGACAAGGGCGCCATCAAGTGTCGACGCCCGATTGAAGTCCTGGCCCCTTGGGTCGTTACTTAAGGCGCCGCC
>NZ_JAIFKJ010000186.1 GCF_019695415.1 Thiohalocapsa sp. | reverse complement strand
GTGGTGCTTGCCGGTGGCCTCGATGACGATGTCGCAGCCGGACCAGTCGGTCTCGCCGATCGTGCGGTGGCTGCTGTAGCCGATGCGCTGTCCGTCCACCACGATGGCGTCGCCGTCGGCTGAGCAGGCGCGCCCAAAGCGCCCGTGCACCGAGTCGAATTCCAGCAGATGCGCCGCCCCCGCGGCATCACAGGCGATCTCATTGACCTGCACGAACTCGAGCGCAGGCCCGTCATCGCCGCGGTCCCAGGCCGCCCGCAGTCCAAGCCGCCCCATACGGCCAAACCCATTGATCCCAACCCGAACTCTCATCGCCAATCCCCCTTTCTAACTTCTAACTTCTAACTTCTAACTTCCCGCCACCCAGCGTCGGACATCATCCGGCCCCGGCACCCCACCGCTGTGCACCAGCTCGCCGTCCACGACGACGCCCGGCGTGGACATGACGCCATAGCTCATGATCTCGGCGATATCGGTCACCTTCTCCACCTGCACCTCGACGCCTGCCTGCTGCGCGGCCGTCTCGATGAGCCTGGCGGTGGTCTCGCAATTGCGACAGCCGCTGCCGAGCACTTTGATCGCTTTCATGGATTCACTCCGATTGTCTGTAATGGCGGATATCGGTTAGGTGATTGGACCGAGGCGTACGTCGCGGCCGTAGGGTGGGTAAAGCGAAGCGTGCCCACCGATCGCCCGGTTGGTCCGAGCTCAAGCCGCACCCGCCAGCGGCCCCACCAGATTGAAGCCCCAGCCCACCAGCGTGAAGGCCATCGCCAGCACGCCGGCGAAGAGTGCCAATGCTGGCCAGCGGATGACCTTGCGCAGGATCAGCAGCTCCGGCAACGACAGCGCCGCGACGCTCATCATCAGCGCGAGCGTCGTGCCGATGGCCACGCCCTTGCCGAGCATGGCCTCCGCCACCGGGATCACCCCTGTCGCATTGGCGTACATCGGGATGCCCAGCAGCACCGCCGCCGGCACGCTGTACCAGTCACCGCCGCCCAGATGGGTCGTCACCCAGTCCGCCGGCACGAAGCCGTGGAACAGCGCCCCGACACCGATGCCGAGCAGCACCCAGCGCCAGATGCGCCCGACGATTTCCCGTACCTCGCCCATGGCCTAACGGTGGCGAGCGGCAAGCGAGCGCGCCGGCGCGGGCGTGCCAGCGCTGCCGACGCGGATGGCCCAGACGTATTCCTCCACCCAGCGCTCCGGGCGGAAGCGCTGCATGACGATGCCGCCGACCCAGGCCACCGTGAGCCCGGCCAGCACGTACAGCGCCGCCAACCGCCAGCCGAGCAGCCCCACCAGCACCACCACCGCCACCTCGTTGATCATCGGGCTCGCGATCAGGAACGAGAAGGTCACACCGAGCGGGATGCCGGCCTCGACAAACCCGATGAACAGCGGCACCGACGAGCAGGAGCAAAAGGGTGTCAGCGCCCCCAGCCCCACCGCGATGCCGCGCGCCTGCCAGTCCGGGCGCCCGCGCACGATGGCCCGCACGCGCTCCGGCGAGAGCAGTGCACGCAGGAGCCCCATGACATAGATCACCACCACCAGCAGCGCGAAGATCTTCGCCACGTCCATGACGAAGAATTGCAGCGCAGGCCCCAGGTGGCCGGCCGGGTCGAGCCGGAGCAGGTCGTAGGCGACGAGATCGCCGAGTCGGGCAAACATGGTCAGTCGTCCTCCGGGGCAGGCCGGGGCTGGAATGGTCAGCAGCAGCTACAGCGCAAAGGCCTCGTCATAGGGCGCCGCGCCCTCCACCACCGGCAGCGTCAGCGTATTGCCCCAGTGGGACCAGCCGCCGTTGTAGAGCCGTACGTCCTCATAGCCCAGGTGCTTCAGCTGCATCCAGGCGAGGCTCATGCGGAAGCCGTCTCGGATATGCCCGACGGTGAAATAGCGGTGTGGGTGATAGCGCACCTCCAGCACCACGAGATTCTCATCGTCAATGCGCTCGGCGAGCCAGTCCGAGCTCACCAAAAAGCCTGGCGCCGCGACCACCCCAACCGGCAGCAACAGCGCGACAGCGAGCGCGATTCGCAGACGCTCGCCCAGCCAAAACAAGATAGAAGCCATGACCTCTGCGAAACCTTTCAAGCTTCACCCTTCAAGCTTCAAAATAGACCTGGATCAGGATCGGCGCCGCCAGCATCGCGATGATCAGCGGCTGCGCGAGGATCGCCAGCTCCTGGGCGCGCAACGCGGCGCTGATGCCGGCGCCGCTGCCGCCGATGATCACGAAGCGGGTCATGGCTGGCTCGCGCTGCGCTCAGCGCTGGGACCGGAGCGCGTCCAGCTCCGCGAGCGCCGCCTGTACCAGGTTTTCCGGGAGCGGCACGTAGTACAGGGACTCGGCGTCGGCCTGACCGTCGGTGAGGATCCACCGCAGTAGGTCGTGCACGGCGGCGCTCTTCTCCGGTGAGCCATAGTCGCCGCGCACCAGCACCCAGGTGTAGGTCACAATGGGGTAGGAGCGTGCACCCTGCGGGTCGGGGACGGTGCGGGTCAGATCGTCCGGCGGCGTGTCGGCGCCGTCTGCGAGTCCGCGCCGGCCGGTCTCGACGTTCGGCTGCACCAGGCCGCCGGCGCGGTTCTCCAGCCAGGCGAGCGCCAGCCCGAGCCGCTCGGCGAAGCCGGCCTCCACATAGCCGATGGCGTTGTCGGTGATCTTGATGCGCTGGGCGACGCCCTCGTTGCCGTTGGCCTCCATGGCGCCGCCGGGCCAGTCGATCTTCTTGCCGACGCCCGGCCCGTCTGCCCAGGCATCGCTGATGGCGGCCAGGTGATTGGTGAAGGCGAAGGTGGTGCCGCTGGAATCTCGCCGAGCCACCACCTGGATGACCTTGGCGGGGAGGTCGATGCCCGGGTTGGCCGCCGCGATGCGCGGGTCGTCCCAGCGGTAGACCTCGCCGAGGAAGATGTCCGGGTAGACGTCCCGCGGCAGATTGATGGGCCCGTCGACGCCCGGCAGGTTGTAGGCGATGGCGATCATGCCGCCGGTGATGGG
>NZ_JAIFKJ010000566.1 GCF_019695415.1 Thiohalocapsa sp. | reverse complement strand
TGTTGCCGGTGCCCGAGGCCTCCTTGCCGGCGGTGGAGATCTGCTCGGAGAGGTCAGTCCCCGGCGCGAGCACCTCCATCACCGACACCCGGTAGTCCGGGATGAAGACCACGCGCAGCCAGTCGCTCACCTCCGGGTCCGCGTTCACGACGCCGGCCACGTTGTTGATGAGCTTGATGATGAGCTTGGCCATCTCGTAGCCCGGGGCCGCCTTGCCGCCAATGAGCACGCACCGCGGCGCGCCGATGTCGGTGTCGCCGTGCTTGATGCGGTTGTAGAGATGGATCACGTGCAGGACGTTCAGGAGCTGGCGCTTATACTCGTGGATGCGCTTCACCTGCACGTCGAACATGAAGTCCAGCGGGAACTCCACCCGGCAGGTGGCGGCCACCAGGTTTGCAAGTCGTTCCTTGTTCTGCCGCTTGATGCTGGCCCAGCGCTCGCGGAAGGCGGCGTCGTCGGCATAGGGCGCAACCTGGTCCAGGCGTTTCAGGTCGTGCACCCATTGCTCGCCGATGGTCTCGTCCAGCAGCTCCCGCAGCCCCGGGTTGCACATGGCGAGCCATCGACGGGGCGTGACCCCATTGGTCTTGTTGTTGAACTTCTCGGGCCAGAGCTCGAACCAGTCCCGGAACAGGCCTTCTTTCAGCAACTGCGAGTGCAGCGCGGCCACGCCGTTAACCGAGAAGCTGCCGACGATCGCCAAATAGGCCATACGCACCTGTGGATCGCCGCCCTCCTCGATCAGCGACATGCGCCGTTGGCGATCCATGTCGCCGGGCCAGCGTGCGGCCACCTTGGACAGGAATCTGGCGTTGATCTCGTAGATGATCTCCAGCACCCGCGGCAGCAGCTGCTGGAACAGCCGCACCGGCCAGCGCTCCAGCGCCTCCGGCAGCAGGGTGTGGTTGGTGTAGGCCATGGTGCGGGTGGTGATGCCCCAGGCCGTATCCCAGTCCAGGTGCTGCTCGTCCATGAGCTGGCGCATCAGCTCCGGCACCGACACCGCAGGATGCGTGTCGTTGAGCTGGAAGCAGTTCTTGTCGGCAAACTCGCTGAAGTCCCGTCCGTGCAGGCGGATCCACTCCCGCAGCACGTCCTTGATGCTGGCGCAGGCCAGGAAGAACTGCTGGCGCAGCCGAAGCTCTTTGCCGTTCTCGCTGGCGTCGTTAGGGTAGAGCACCATGGTGATGTGCTCGGCGTTGTTCTTGGCGGCCACGGACTCAGGGTAGCTGCCGGCGTTGAACTCGCCGAGGTCGAACTCATCCGTGGCAGCAGCCGCCCACAGGCGCAGTGTGTTGATGGTGTCGTTCTTGAAGCCCGGGATGGGGATGTCGTAGGGCACCGCCAGCACATCATGGGTGTCCACCCAACGCCGGTGCTCGCGCCCGGCCTCGTCTTTGTACTGCTCGGTGTGGCCGCCGAAGGGGATGCGCTGGGTGTACTCCGGGCGCTCCAGCTCCCAGGGGTTGCCGTCGCGCAGCCAGTGGTCCGGCTCCTCCAGTTGGCGGCCGTTCTCGATCAGCTGGCGGAACATGCCGTATTCGTAGCGCAGGCCATAGCCCTTCACCGGCAGCTGCAAGGTCGCGCAGCTGTCCAGGAAGCAAGCCGCGAGCCGACCAAGGCCGCCGTTGCCGAGCCCCGCGTCCATCTCCGCCGCTTCGAGCTCCTCGTAGACGAGACCGAGCTCGTACAGCGCCTTGTGGGCGGCGTCGTCGATGCCGAGGTTGAGCAGGGCGTTGCTGAGCGACCGCCCCATCAGGAATTCCAGCGAGAGATAATAGGTGCGCTTGCAGTTAGCCTCGTCGTGGGCCAGGCGGGTACGCTTCCAGCGCTCCATGAGCCGGTCCCGCAACGCGATGGCGAGCGCCTTATAGGGGTAGTAAGCGGACTTGCAGTCGCGATCCCGCCCCAGGGTGTGGGCGTAATAGCGCTTGAAGTCCCGTGCGATGCCCTCCTTGTCCATAGGCAGGGGCGCGAGATCGAACAGGGCCTCGTTCGGCGTGCTCTGGCTGAGGTCTCTGAATGGCGACATGAACAGTTTTCCAGGGATAGCGTCTGAGATAAGCGGCGGCGGGCTGAGCGGCGGCTGCCCCCCAGCCAGACTGATTAGCAATCCTCGTGCAAGACAGATCCGTGGGCTCGTTGTGTTGCTGCCTAAGATAACGCGCCGCAGCCATGGCGCGAAGGCGTTTGTGCACCAGAGGTGCCGGCATTTTTCTTTGGAGACAGACGCCTTGCAGCCCGCTGCCCGAGTTTGGAGCAACAATACCCCCGCGCGCCCTTAAGTGGCGCGTGCGTCGTGGGAGGGGCTTCTAGCCGCGATGGGGCGGGCACGGCCGCGGGTGCAGCGTCGCGGCAGGGCTGCCGCTCCCACGTGAGCACCTGCATTGGGTTGCGGCGCGCGGTGCCCCGGCCCCGTCAGTCGGGCTGCTGCAGGGCCTCCAGCTCAGCGGCTGCGTCGAGCCAGTCGGCCTCGGCCTGCTCCAGCTCTGCGTCGATGCGCTGCTTGTCGGCGAGCAGGGTCAGCAGCCGCGGCTTGGCGTCCTCAGCGTAGAGGCTCGAGTCGGCGAGGGCTCCTTCCAACGCGTCGCGCTCAGTGGTGAGGCGCTCGACGTCGGCCTCCAGCTGTGTCACTCGCTTCTTGGCCGGTTGCAGTCGAGCCCGCTGCTCCGCCTCACGTCGGCGCTGATCCTTGCGGGAGGCCGCGACATCACCAGCATTGTTCGGTGGGGTCGCGGTGGATTCGCCCTCCGGGCGGACGCCGGCAGCGTCCGCCACCGCCCCAGCCTGGGGCTGCGCTTGGGCCTTATTGCGGGCGGCGAGCCAGGCCGGATAGTCGTCGAGGCTGCCGTCGAACGGTTCAGCCCGCCCCTCAGGGTTCTCGTGGTCTCGGTGATGTGTATAAGAGTCAGGTTGGCGGTCGGGGGATACCAGAACCATGGCTCCGTCGAAACCTGGCAGCGCCTCGCTCAGCTCTAGCCGCATGTCGAGGTCCAGTTGGTTGGTGGGCTCGTCCAGCAGCAACAGGTTCGGCCGCTGCCAGACGATGAGGGCCAGCGCGAGTCTGGCCTTCTCGCCGCCGGAGAACGGCTTGACTGGCTCGGTGGCTCGATCCCCATGGAAGCCGAAGCCGCCGAGGAAGTCGCGCAGCTGCTGCTCGGTGGCGGGCTTCCCGCCCGGCTGCGCGGCAGCGGCCTCGAGCCGTTCCAGGTGCTTGAGCGCCGAGGCGTCCGGGTCCAGCTGGTCCACCTGATGCTGGGCGAAGTAGCCGATGGCAAGCCCCTGCCCCGCCTCGCGGCGGCCGGACCGGGGCTCGAGCAGACCCGCCAGCAGTTTGATGAGCGTGGACTTGCCGGCGCCGTTCGGGCCGAGCAGCGCGATGCGGTCATCCGGGCGCAGGCTCATGCCGATGCCCTCCAGCACCCTGGTGTCGCCATACCCTGCGCGGATGTCTTCCAGGCGCAGCAGCGGGTCCGGCTTGGCCTGGGGCGCCCGGAAGCTGAACCGAAACGGTGAGTCCACGTGCGCCGGCGCGATGAGCTCCATGCGCTCCAGGGCCTTGAGCCGACTCTGCGCCTGCCGTGCCTTGGTGGCCTTGGCGCGGAAGCGGTCCACGAAGGCGCGCATGTGCGCGACCTCGCGCTGCTGGCGCTCGTGCGCCGCCTGCTGCTGGGCCAGGTGCTCGGCGCGCTGGCGCTCGAAGGCCGAATAGCCGCCGGTGTAGACCTTGAGCCCCTGGCGCTCCATGTGGCAGATGCGCTCGACCACGGCATCCAGAAAGTCGCGGTCGTGGGAAATGAGCAGCAGCGTGCCCGGATAGGCCTTGAGCCAGCCCTCGAGCCAGATGACCGCGTCCAGGTCCAGGTGGTTGGTGGGCTCGTCCAGCAGCAGCAGGTCCGAGCGGCACATGAGCGCCTGCGCCAGCGCGAGCCGCATGCGCCAGCCGCCGGAGTAACTGGAGACTGGCCGGCGCTCCTCCCCCACGGCGAAGCCGAGCCCGTGCAGCAGCCGGGCGGCGCGGGACTCCGCCGTGTAACCGCCGATGGCCTCGAGCTGCCCGTGCAGGGCCGCCTGCTGCACGCCGTGGCCGGCGGCCTCCGCCGCGGCGAGGCGGCGTTCCACCTCGCGCAGCTGCGTGTCGCCGTCCATCACCAGCTCGATGGCCGGACGCTCGCCGCCCGGGGTCTGCTGGGCGACGTGGGCGATGGTCCAGTCCGGCGGCACGGACACGGCGCCCGCATCCGGCTGCAGCTCCCCGCGCAGCAACGCGAACAGGCTCGACTTGCCGCAACCATTGGCGCCGGTGAGGCCCACCTTGTGGCCTGGATGCACCCGCAGGTCGGCGCCTTGCAGCAGCAGCTTCGGGCCGCGGCGCAGCGTGATACCGGCGAGCTCCAGCATGCTCAGGCGCCTCCGCCCGCAGGCTGTGTGGTGCCGCCGCGGTCGAGCCGGCGATAGCCGATGGCCTCGCCGAGGTGGGCGACACTGATGGTCTCGCTGTCGGCGAGGTCCGCGATGGTTCGCGCCACCTTGAGGATGCGGTGATAGGCACGGCCCGAGAGCGACAGCCGCCGCATGGCCTGGGTCACCAGCTGCCGGCCCTGCTCGTCCAGGGTGCAGTGCTGCTCTAGGGCGCCGGCTTCCAGCGCGGCATTGGTGCAGCCGGCACGTGCCAGCTGCCGGGCTCGGGCCCGCTCCACGCGGGCGCGCACCGCAGCGCTGGCCTCAGTGTTGGGCGCGGCGCCTGTGGCGCGGGCAGTGAGGCGCTCCGCCGGCAGGCGTGGCACCTCCAGCTGCAGGTCGATGCGGTCCAGCAGGGGCCCGGAGATGCGCGCCCGGTAGCGGGCCACCTGCTCCGCGGTGCAGCGGCAACGGCCTTCCGGGTCGCCGAGGTAGCCGCAGGGACAGGGGTTCATGGCCGCCACCAGCTGGAAGCGCGCCGGAAACTCCGCATGCCGGGCGGCGCGGGAGATGTGGATGCGCCCGGATTCCAGCGGCTCGCGCAGCACCTCCAGCACGCGCCGATCGAACTCCGGCAGCTCGTCGAGGAACAGCACCCCCATGTGCGCGAGCGAGATCTCCCCGGGCCGTGGCGTGCCGCCGCCGCCCACCAGCGCAACGCCGGAGGCGGTGTGGTGCGGGGCGCGGAAGGGCCGCTCGCGCCAGTGGGCGGGGTCGACTTCTGCCTGACCGCTGACGGAGCGGATGGCGGCCACCTCCAGCGCCTCGGCATCGTCCAGGGTCGGCAGGATGCCGGGCAGGCGATTGGCGAGCATGGACTTGCCGGTGCCGGGCGGGCCGACAAAGAGCAGGCTGTGGCCGCCGGCGGCGGCGATCTCCAGCGCCCGCTTGGCCTGCTCCTGGCCCTGCACATCCGCCAGGTCCGGATAGCTTGGCCGCGCCGCGTCGGCTCTCGACGCGGTGTGCGATGTGATGACAGCGTCCCCGTTCAGGTGTGCGCAGACCTCCAGCAGGTGCTCTGCGGGCAGGATCTCGAGCCCCTCCACCAGGGCCGCTTCGTCGGCGTTGGCCCGCGGCAGCACCAGCGCGCGCCCTGCATCCCGGGCTGCGAGCGCCGCCGGCAACACCGCGGAGACGGGCCGCAGCGCGCCCGTCAGTGCCAGCTCGCCGAGCAGTTCCAGCCGCGGCAACGGCTCGGTGCGCACCTGACCAGAGGCGCCGATGATGCCGACGGCGATGGGCAGGTCGAAGCGTCCGCCCTCCTTGGGCAGGTCAGCCGGGGCCAAGTTGATGGTGACCCGCCCGGCGGGGAAGTCGAAACGGCCGTTCAAGATGGCTCCGCGCACCCGGTCCCGGCTCTCTTTGACGGCCATTTCGGGCAGGCCGACGATGGACATGGCGGGCAGGCCCCCGCCGGAATGGACCTCGACGAAGACTTCCGGGGCGCGGATGCCCTCCCGGGCGCGGCTGTGCAGGACGCAGAGGCCCATGGTGCAGGCGGTGGATCTCGGCTCTGGGCGGTGTTCGGGGCGCTGGGCGTTGGCGATTCGGCGAGGCGCGGGATCAAGGGCTGAGGACGGAGGACACGGGCCGAGGGGCTGTGGACTCGCCGCCGCCGCGGGGCGCCCGATCAGGCTGACGGCGGCTCCTGTACGGCGTCGGTACTCGCCTCCGCTCGGGCTGCAGGCGCCGCGGCCGCCTCCAGCTCGGCCACCCGCGCTGCCAGTGCGTCGAGCTTGGCGCGGGTTCGCGCCAGCACTGCGGCTTGGACGTCGAACTCCTCGCGGGTCACGAGGTCCAGACGCCCGAGCCCTGTCTCCAGTGTGGATCGGAAGCCGCGGCTTAGGTCTTCACGCAACACCTTAACTCCTTCCGGCATGCTCTCGGCGAGGCGGCGGGCGAGGTCGTCGAGCTGTTTCGGCTCCAACATGAGGCGGTCTCCAAGTGGCTGCTCCGGCAATGGCGAGGAATTATAGGGCTTTGGGTTCCGGGACGTCGGGCGGCATTGCGCCCGATTGTCGTGCGCGATTTCGGGTCCGGCGGCGCTGGTTTGCACCACTCTGGTGCGCGGCGAATGTTGCTTAGCAGCAACACAAATGCTCAGAATCGTGTGTTTTTAGGCACATTTAAAACCTGGCACGGTGAGTGCTTGCATCTTCGGCGGTATCCGCCCGAGCGGCGAATAACTCCGGGGCCGACGTCAGTCCGGGCCCCTGATGCACTCAAGAGGTAGACAGCATGAAAACAGCAATGATTCGGACCACAGCCGCCGCAGGCACATTGGCCGCGATGTCCCTGGTGTCCATGAACACGGCCCTGGCACAGGACCCCTGGTCATTCAGTGCCAACATCGGCGCGGTGTCCAACTATATCTGGCGCGGCGTCACCCAGACCGGAGACCAGGCCGCCATCCAGGGCGGCCTGGACGTAGCCCACGAGAGCGGCTTCTACGCCGGCACCTGGGCATCCAACATCGATTGGGACGATGGCGCTCAAGACGTGAGTACGGACGTGACCGGTATCGTTCCGATGGACCCGGACACAGGCATGCCCCTCATGGACGAGGACGGCAACTACGTCGTCGTCGGAACCGGAGAGGGCAGCACTGCGGGCGATCCGTCTCCGAACTACGAGCTGGACTTTTACGCAGGCTACGGCTTCGCCGTCAACGACGACCTGAGCTTCGACGTCAGCACCATCTACTACGCCTACCCGGACGGCCGCGACGTGGACTTCTGGGAGATCGGCGCCAGCGGCACCTACAAGTGGTTTACCGCAGGGCTGGCCTACACCGCCTGGGGTGAGGCAGACGATGACGCCCCGTTTTCTGAAGGCGACCTCTACTACTACGGCTCCATCGATGTCGGCCTGCCCTACGACTTCGGCCTCAGCCTCCGTGGCGGCTATTACGACTTCGACACCAAAGACGGCGGCGTCGACTACGGCCACGGCGGCGTGACAATCAGCAAGGAAGCGGGCGACTTCGGCACCTTCAGCTTCAATTACGACCAAGTCGGCCGGGAAACCTACGACGATGACCCCAAGATCTGGGTCGGCTGGCTGAAGGAGTTCTAATGCCGGCGCGCACCTGACCCCGTCCTTACCCACCGGCGCCGGATCGACATGGATCCGGCGTCATCCCATAAGGAGCGCAATCCATGAAGCTGATTTCAGCCATCATCAAGCCGTTCAAGCTCGACGACGTCCGCGAGGCCCTCGCGGACATCGGCGTGTCCGGCATCACCGTCATCGAAGTCAAGGGCTTTGGCCGCCAGAAGGGCCACACCGAGCTCTATCGCGGCGCCGAGTATGTCGTCGATTTCCTGCCCAAGATCAAGGTCGAGATCGCCGTCGATGACCCCCTGGTGGACCAGGTGATCGAGGCCATCACCTCCGCCGCCCAGACGGGCAAGATCGGTGACGGGAAGATCTTCGTCGCCGACCTCGAGCAAGTCATCCGCATCCGTACCGGCGAGACCGGTCCGGACGCGCTCTGAGCGACCCGACGGAGGCATCGATCCGATGGAAGAACCAACCATTCAACTCGCGTACGCACTCGACACTTTCTATTTCCTGGTCTCCGGCGCCCTGGTCATGTGGATGGCCGCGGGCTTTGCGATGCTCGAGGCGGGCCTGGTCCGCGCCAAGAACACCGCCGAGATCCTCACCAAGAACGTCGCGCTCTTCGCCATCGCCAGCATCATGTACATGCTGATCGGCTACGGGATCATGTACCCGGCCGGCGGCAACGGCATCGTGCCGGAGATCTCCTGGTCGTTCATGTTCATGGACGCCAGCGCCGACAACGCCGTGGACGCCGTGCTGGCGAGCGACGGTGACATCTACTACGCCGGCCTGTCCGACTTCTTCTTCCAGGTGGTGTTCGTGGCCACCGCCATGTCCATCGTCTCCGGCGCCGTAGCCGAGCGCATGAAGCTCTGGGCCTTTTTGCTGTTCGCCGTGGTCATGACCGGCTTCATCTACCCCGTGCAGGGCTACTGGAAGTGGGGCGGCGGCTTCCTGGATGCGCTCAACTTCCAGGACTTCGCCGGCTCCGGCGTGGTGCATCGTTTTGGTGCCCCGGCTGCCCTGGCGGGTGTCATCCTGCTCGGCGCGGGCAAGGGCAAGTACGGCAAGGACGGCAGACTCAACGCCA
>NZ_JAIFKJ010000450.1 GCF_019695415.1 Thiohalocapsa sp. | reverse complement strand
TGCATGGAAAAAAGGGAGGCCGTAAACCGGGGTGTCGGGTGAAAAGCGCTCTGTGGAGGTAAAGAGCCCGACGCGGATGTCCTTAGCAGGGTAGAGCTCGCGCTCGTCCACATCCAGGACGCCGTCCCCGAGGCCGAGCGCCAGCTTGCGGGAGATGACTCGCTTCATGTGCACGTGGTAGGTCACCTTCTTCGCCGTCGGCAGCACCTGGCCGGTGAACTTGACCTCGCCGACGCCAAGCGCTCGGCCATGCCCCGGGTTGCCGATCCAAGCCAGGTAGAAGCCGACAATCTGCCACATGGCATCCAGCCCCAGGCAGCCGGGCATCACCGGGTCGCCCGGAAAGTGGCAGCCGAAAAACCAAAGCTCCGGCTTGATATCGAGCTCCGCGATAATCTCGCCCTTATCGTAGTCACCGCCGTGGTCGGCGATGCGGGTGATGCGGTCCATCATCAACATGTTCGGCACCGGCAATTGGGCATTGCCGGGGCCGAACATGTCGCCGTAGCCGCAGGCGAGCAGCTGCTCGCGGTCGAAGGATTCGGTTCTGCTCATGCGCGCTTTGGGTCCTGTGCGTTGGGCGGGCGGGTCGCCTGTTGTCCTCCAGGCGGGCGCGGGCGGCGTGCTGGACCGGAGCGGCTCAGCCGGCGAGCTTGCGCTCCAGGAAGGGGACGATATCGTCCAGGCCGATCAGCTGCATCTCGGCGTCGCTGCGGCCCTTGTACTCCACCTGGCCGTTGTCCAGATGCTTGTCGCCCACCACCACACGGTGCGGGACGCCGATAAGCTCCATGTCTGCAAACATGAAGCCCGGGCGCACGTCGCGGTCGTCCAGCAGCACCTCGATACCCACGGCGTGCAGGCGCTCGTAGAGGTCATCGACGGCCTCACGCACGCGGAAAGACTTCGTGTACTTCATGGGCAGCAGGGCGACCTCGAAGGGCGCGATGGCCGCCGGCCAAATGATGCCCCGGTCGTCGTGATGTTGCTCGATCGTGGCGGCAACTACGCGGGACACGCCGATGCCGTAGCAGCCCATCGTCATGGTGACGGCCTTGCCTGCTTCGTCCAGCACCGTTGCCTTCATGGCCTCCGAATACTTGGTGCCGAGCTGGAAGATGTGGCCCACCTCGATACCGCGGGCGATGGTGAGGGTGCCGGCGCCGTCGGGGCTGGGGTCGCCGTCCACCACGTTGCGCAGATCCGCCACCGCCGGCAGCGGTAGGTCCCGACCCCAGTTGAGACCGAACCAGTGCTTGCCGTCGGTGTTGGCGCCGGCGCTGAAGTCCGCGGTGACGGCCGCTGCGCGGTCGACGATGCAGGGCAGGGGTAAGTCTTTCGGACCCAGCGAGCCGGGGCCGGCGCCGACGGCGGCGCGGATCTCGTCCTCCGTGGCCATGCGCAGTGGGCTTGCCACGCCCGGCAGTTTCTCGGCCTTGACCGCGTTCAGCTCATGGTCGCCGCGTATCAACAGGGCCACAAGGCCAGTCTCCTCGCCGGTTTCCGGGTCGGCGGCGGCCACCACGAGAGTCTTCACCGTCCGCTCGACGGGCTGGCCAAAGCCCTCCACCAAGTCGGCGATGGTTTTGGCTTTCGGCGTGTCGACGATGCGCGCCGTTTCGCTCGGCTGGGCTGGGCTGGGCTGGGCTGGGCTCGGCGCGTCCGCCGGTGCCACGGCCTCCGCCAGCTCCACGTTGGCGGCGTAGTCGCTCTCGGTGGAGAACGCGATGGCGTCCTCGCCGGAGGCCGCCAGCACGTGGAACTCGTGTGATGCGTTCCCGCCGATGGCGCCCGTGTCCGCCTGCACCGCCCGGAAGTCGAGCCCACAGCGGCGGAAGATGCGGCTGTAGGTGTCGTACATGATGTTGTAGGTCTCGGCGAGCGAGGCCTGGTCCAGGTGGAAGGAGTAGGCGTCCTTCATCAGGAACTCGCGGGCGCGCATGACTCCGAAGCGCGGGCGCACCTCGTCGCGGAATTTGGTCTGTATCTGATAGTAAGTGACCGGGGGCTGCTTGTAGCTCTTGATCTCGCCGCGCGCGAGGTCGGTAATGATCTCCTCGTGCGTTGGGCCGAAGCAGAAGTCGCGCTCGTGGCGATCCTTGATGCGCAGCAGCTCGGGGCCGTATTGCTCCCACCGCCCGGACTCCTGCCACAGCTCCGCTGGCTGCACCGCTGGCATGGCGACCTCCAGCGCGCCTGAGCGGTCCATCTCCTCGCGCACGATGCGCTCCACCTTGCGCAGCACCCTGAGCCCCAGCGGCAGCCAGGTATAGAGCCCGGCCGCGAGTTTGCGGATCATGCCCGCGCGCAGCATCAGCCGGTGACTCGCGATCTCCGCATCGGCCGGGGTCTCTTTGACGGTCTGAAGCGGAAACCGGGACGTGCGCATGGCAGGTGACGGCGGGCTGGCACAAAGGGGCGGAGTCTAGCCGTGCGCGCAGGGCTGGGCAAGCTGAGAGGCCGGCTGATGCGCCGGCAGCGCGAACAGGTGGCACGCTGACGGCGCTGAGCCAATGGGCTGCGCTCCCGACCAGGCCGATTGGCGCCTGATGCGTCGGGCGGGCAGACCGCCCGTCCGGTTCGACCCGGTCTGGAAGGTGCGGGTCAGCCGAATGTCCGCCCGTCGAAACCGAACATGTGCCGAGGCGGTGAGGCGAACTCGATGTAAACGCGCGCCTTCGGCACCCGGAGGTGCTCCTCCAGGAGCCCGCAGAGGGCGGCCGACAGCTCCGCGGTGCGGTCCTCCGGCAGTCCGAGGCTCTTGAGCTCGAGATAGGCGCAGGGCGCCGTGTCGCCGCCGAAGGTCATGTCGGCGACCGGCTCCAGCAGCACCATCACATAGCCCTCGGGCTTGCCAAGCAGCTCAGCGACGGCGGCCGAAGCGGTCGCGAGCAGGCCGCACCGCGGCTGGGGTGGCAGCTCGGCGTTGGTTTTGATGATCAGTGTCGGCATGGCTGGATCTCGTTGCGCTGGATACTGATTTATTGGGCATCCTGCCCAAAAATCAGACGGAGCCGGGCCTCTCCAGACA